>JAHFZE010000132.1 GCA_020854785.1 Methanomethylovorans sp. | reverse complement strand
GCAGGAGCTATAGGTTCGGTCAGATTTACCAGCTCTGTGGGAAGTCCGTCTGTTTCGGGGAGACTTGAAGAAAATGGACCGTTTCCGGCCGTTAGGGTCCCAATAGGAACAGCATCGGGCCTTTCCCGACAAAGGTCAAAAGAGAGACCGGCATTCCCCTGCGTGAGTAAAAAAGCTGAAGGGGATATGCAGCAGGAAATAATTACAATAAAAACTGTGACTAAAGGAAACAGCAACTTTTTCCCCGCATAGTCAAAAGAAACGCAGCGCATAGCCATTTGCCTCCAACTTTAACCGGCAGTATATCCAAGAACTGACATGATACAGATTTCTTAGAATTACGATATCAGTGTGTCTGTGACGTTATACCACTTTGTGAAAAATAATGCAAGGGTCCAGACGCCAACCATAAAAAGCTGTTACATAATTTTTCCGTGGGCATTTCCGAACCGGTGCTTAACTATGGATCTTAAAAATAATAATCGAAAAAACCTCTTTACTATTTCAGCAATCAAAGCTGTCAATAAATTATTGTTATGAACCTAGACACAGTCCGATATTGCGAATGCCGCTACTTCGACATCCTGTTCCTCTGTACCTCCGCTAATGCCAAGTGCGCCGACGGCCAACCCGTTTTCTAAAATTATCTTACCTCCTCCTATTAATGAAATAGATCCTTCATAACGGATACCAGACAAAATACCGGTATTTTTAGTTACCAGATAAGAAAATTTATCTGTATCATTCATTAATTTTAAAGCAGTCAATGCTTTTGCCTGTGACAGTTTTACGCATAGATCCTGAGTATTATCCATCTTTTGAAACAACACAAGATCATTCTCAGAATCAAAAATTGCAATTGCCACATTCAAGTTCAGTTCCTCAGACTTTAATACAGCCTTCTTCAAAATTGATTCTGCTTTTTTCAAATTTAAAGCCATTTGTCTTCCCTCCGCCAATTCGGAAAATTTTATATATTCTGTGCATCTCGCCGGCAAGTAAGTAGTAGGATACCATCATAACTGTTACGGCGACAAGGATTTTGAGATCTCTTTCTGTCATAAATATATTCGTGCTTCAACAAAAAAGGGGGCGGAAAATCACATCCGCCCCCGAATAATCATTGTCTGACTGTTTTTAAATGAACGCAGGTTCGAAGAAAAGATCGTTCTCGGCAAATCTTGAAAGACGGAAACGATAAAGGTCTACAAATGGTTTTTCGCCCATAAGGAGTTCTTTGCAGACTCGTCCGCCCGAAGGTCCGAACTGAAGTCCGTGACCGCTCCAGCCGCAATCGACCAGCAACCCTTCAACAGGGGTCCAGTCGATTATTGCGTTATGGTCCGGCGTGTTGTCATAAGGACCTGACCACTGCCGCACTACCCTGACTCCGCTGAGTGCCGGGATCCTCTTCAGAACGCTCTTCGTTACGCCCTCAAGGAATTTTGCGCTGTTTGTTGATTCTGTGATATGAGGTTCGTCCTGGTCATCACGACCGAACATAAAGGTACCATTCGGGCACTGTTTGAAGTATGCACCGTCGTCAAGACAGAGAACCATTGGACAGTCAAAGACTTCTACAGGTTCGGTTATTAGCAGGTTGTGACGTTCCGGATACACAGGAAGGTCTACTCCTACCGTCGCTGCAAGAGGTGTCGACCATGGACCGGCAGAGAGAAGGACTCTGGGGGCATGCCACTCTTCACCGTCTTCAGTGACAACGCCCTTTATCTTGCCGTTTTCAGCAAGAAGCTTTACTACCGGGCAATATGTCTTTACTGTTGCGCCAAGCCTGCGGGCTGCGTGACCATATGAAAGGGTAAGCGTCTGCGGGTTTATGTGTCCATCATCACCGCAGAACGCAACGCCGATGATTCCGTCCATGCAAAGATAGGGCCAACGGGCTTTTACTTCATCAGGCTTCATCATTACTGAAGGGATGTCAAGGCTCCTCTGCAGGTCTACGTTCTTCTGAAGCTGAGCAAGAACTGTATCTGCATAAGCTACCCACATGTATCCCCACTGAGTGAATTCAAGGGACATACCTGTATCAAGCTCTTCCTCAAGTGTCGGGAAAACCTGGAGATTGTACTTGGCCATGTGGAGGTTGGTCTCTGTTCCGAAATGCTGGCGAAGACCTGCTGCAGAACGGCCTGAACCGCCTGAGCCAAGATATTCTTTTTCAAAAAGGACTACCTTTACGCCGGCTTTCGCCAGTTCATACGCGGTGGATGCTCCGTGAACTCCTCCGCCTACTACAATTACATCAGCTGTTTTTACAGTCATAGCACCCTACCTCCTATTCGTTATCTTCGGCCAATAGTTTGGCTTTGACCGGTTTCACCGGAGGCCTGATGACTCCAGGCAGAAGATCTGCTACTGGTTTGCCTGTCGCCTTTGAGAGCTCGCGGAGGATTATGTCGCGGCAGCCTCTGCCCTGGCAGGGTCCCATGCCTACGCGAAGGATCCTCTTAAGTTCTTCAAAATTTGTGTAGCCGGCGTTGATCCACTTGCGGATCTCGTCTATCTCTATCTCTTCACAGCGACAGATGATATTGGCTTTTTTATTTTCTTCCATGGCTAGCACACCACCTTGATGGCACGGATCTCTCCGACCAGTTTTTTAGGGATCACAACGCTTACGACCGTCGTCTGGTCTTTCAGCGGCTCCGTTACTGCATATACCTCTCCCTCGGATACCTCTTCACCGACCCTGTTCAGGCATTTGACCTTCTGCCCCTTCGCAGGTTTAGGTTCAAGTTCGTAGGGAAGTTTGATGACTGCTTCGTCTGCACTGTAGGTAAGGTCCACCACAAAGCAGGCCAGTCCCGGGCATTTTGCTACGCAGAGACCGCAGCCCGTGCATTTCTCATAGTCTATCGCAGGTACGTCGTTGATGTCCACGAACGGCTTCACCGCTCCGGTGGGACAGCTGGTCGCACAGGGGTTGCAGGGGATGCGCTGAGGGCATTCTATTACTACATATCCGCCCTTTTTCTTCTCCCACGCTTCCTGCGGGGGAAGGATGGCCCCGGGCCTGTTCTCTACAAGTACGCCGCTGCAGAATAACTTCTCTTTGTCATTGCTGTTGCATGTGCAGCCCATCTTTATGCCTCCCATCCGTC
>JAHFZE010000200.1 GCA_020854785.1 Methanomethylovorans sp. | reverse complement strand
GTCTATATCGACCCTGCGTCGGTCCCACTTTAATGGCACAGCATAGTCCTGTAGGGTAGTGGTCAATCCTTTCGGCCTTTGGAGCCGAAGACGGTGGTTCGAATCCGCCCAGGACTATCAAAAAACTTTATCTTGTCTTGAGTTGTTGTTCCTTCTTACTCATTACCTTTTTAAAATCCATCAGATCTAAATGACTATAGAGGATTTCGAAAAACCCTGTTATTTGAAAATTGTCTTATATGGAGCACATAAATAACCGATCAAAAAAGACGTTTATCAAAATCCTCTAATATCTTTTTCCTACTCTGTTTAACCACACATGTTTTATATTAAAATTTATATATTTAAAACACTAATGCATGATCATCTGCATGGATCGTGATTTGAACTCATAGGAACATTGCATCATTCATAGAACAGGACACAGAGATGTATTTCAATATATACTCAATACCTTTGTTTTTTTCATGTTTTATTCTCTGCACTCTTGTGTACTATATTAAAGAGTACAGGACGATCCAGGGTGCAAAATATTTATCATTGCTGCTGATCTCTATTATCTTCTATTCGCTCTTTTATGCATTAGAGATATCCTCAACAGATATCCAGACTATTTTGATGTTCTATAAAATGCAGTATATTGGACTTTCTGTACTTCCTATATTTTTCTTGCTCTTCACATTAAGTTACAGTGGCAAAAAAAACGGATTGCCAAAACCTATAATGATCCTTTTGTCTGGTATTCCGGTCATAACTCTTTTACTTGTGTTCACGACTGAACACCATGATCTGTTCCACAGGAGTGAGTATATTTTTGATGGTGGTCTCTTCCTGACATTTGGTTTCGAGCCCGGCACATGGTATTGGGTACACATCATATTTACTACAGTTTGTATTATCCTGGGCTTAATGATTCTTTTTAGCATGTTACAAGTGACTCTGCCAGACTTCCACAAACAGATCTATATTGTGATCATCGGATCATCCATACCATTTATAACGCTTTTTATTCGTCTGGCGGGAATATCTCCATGGGGTATTGATCCTTCTCCCTTTTCACTCACATTGAGTGCGATCATTATATTCATGGGATTTACACGATACAAATTGTTCGATCTGACACCCGTGGCTCGCACTCTGCTTTTTGAGAATATCCATGAAGGTGTCATAGTTTTTGATAGGGAGCAGAGAATCGTAGACTATAATAATTCTGCTGTGAATGATGGGTACACAAAACCAAATGACATAGGAACGCATGTATCGAAATTGCCAGAACCATGGTGTGACATTTTGAACAGAGAAGCAGATGATGGAGAAAACGACAGCACTGAGGTCAAGCAGGAGATCGACGGGTCTGATCTGTGGTTCAATATTACATTCCTGCCATTGCATGATAACTATGGGAACAAAATGGGCCAGATGGTCATCATAAGTAATATCACTGAGCGCAAGTATGCAGAGGAAGAACTATGTAAGGCTATAGACAAAGCCAATTATCTGGCGATAGAGGCAGAAACGGCCAATACTGCCAAAAGTGCTTTTCTAGCCAATATGAGCCATGAGCTGCGTACACCTCTAAATTCTATAATCGGCTTTTCTGATATTCTCCTGGAAGCTGAAACCGGAAGTCTCAATGAAAAGCAAATTAAGTATATCACTAATGTGTCCAACAGTGGTAAGCACCTCCTTCTCGTTATAAATGATATTCTCGATATTTCAAAAATAGAAGCTGGGAAAATGGAATTGTCATGTGATAGTATATCTGTTCATGACATCGCCAATGAGGTCTTAATGGCATGTTCTTCTCTTGCAGCAAGTAAAAGGATCGAGCTTAATCCGAACATAGATCGAAGCATAGGCACGATCAAAGCTGACAGAGTAAAATTAAAACAGATACTGTACAACCTTCTTAGCAATGCTATTAAATTTACTCCCAACGCCGGTAAGGTGACCTTGAACATTAGATCAGATGACAAGAGGATCTTGTTTGAAGTAATTGATACCGGAGACGGGATCTCTAAAGAAGATCAGAAAAAGCTGTTCAAGGTATTTGGTCAGCTTGATACTGCAAACAATCGCAGGTATGAAGGAACGGGCCTTGGCCTGGCTATTGTCAAGAAGTTAGTAGAAATGCACAAAGGAACGGTCTGGGTTGAAAGTGAGATCGGAAAAGGATCTACTTTTGCTTTCGAAATACCGGTCAGATATGGCCCACAACAAAGTGTATAATATCATCTCTTTGTGATCTCCGGCGAATTCGGAAGGGCTGCAGATCGGACAAGGTCGACCATGAAAGCGGGGAAAGGGATTAAAAATTACTTTCACCTTGCATGGTTTAACTTCTTGAACCAGAAAAAGCTATATCTGTTTGTACGCCGGGCGTCAGGGCGTACTATACACACCATCGGGGGCATCCGTACAACATGCTCCCGTTAATATTATCAGGTTTTACCTCAGGACTGGCAAACATTCCATTGGTGTTTGTTCAATGGACACTGGCATAATTCTCTAAAGATTCATATTTCTGGATATCCATAGAGAACGTCTCTGTATATGTATGATCCTCTGTATGTTTCGCCAGAGCGAAACCCACAAATGACAATCCAATTCCCAGGTAAGGATGTTCAACGATTATCAGGCCAATAGCAGCTGTAAGGAATAATGACCAGTATTTTTCAAGCATAGTATCTAAAATATCCTCTTATTATATAAACAAAATTTTAATAAACAATCGTTAGAATATTTTATAATGATTGATAATTAGATTATCTTTCAGGACATTTAGCTTTTATCTGATATCCTTGGAAGGTTTATAATGTAAAAATTAATATACTTTGATTTATATATTAGCATGTACGGCATTTTGTGGCTTAACACGATCAGCCTAGCCTATAAACTCAAGTCAAGTTAAGCCATTGAAATGCTGTTTGTGGAATGGACAGATAAACGGAGGTGAGGTTAATGGCAATGAAAGAGCAGAAGAGAGCTGGATCCAAGAAGGCTGCCAAGGAAGAGTATCATACCTATCCTTCTACAGGATCTGAGAGGAGAAAGTAATTTGGTATAAAAACCATGGCCAGATATATGTTCATGGGAGGGAAACCTCCTGTCATTTTCTTGTTTTTCTCACTAGTTCAATATCATATCGGAATATTGTTATGTCTTACAGGCATATTTTCTATCTAAAAGAATGCCAGCATGGAGGAAAGGTGATAAGTATGATCATGCTGGCATTCTCCAATTTCTGAGGGTTTCATCCCAACGTATCAGATCCCACTCCCTTTACCAGGGTTGCATGTATTGATTTGGACCCATTCTATATAGGAGCATCCGGGTACGGTTTTCATAATGTGTGTAACTCTCATTCACAATAGTAATTATATGATGCTTTGTGGATCGTACGTTTACATGCGACTGGTCTTAAGCATCGTGACTTTTCCACGTGCATGAACAGAACTCTCTCCTTCAGGCTATTTGTCATGTTAGCTACTTGCCAAGATCTTTGGTTCCTTTGAGAATCCATGGATGCTATGGAAAATGCATTCATATCCCATCTCATTATAATGAGAATTAGTATATCTATTAGTGTAGATATATTTATATATGTTAATTAAGAAGGTAGGTACCAGATCAATAGTAAAATTGTGACACCACCTCTATCCCACGGAATTTCCCGGATCGATATCATTGCCAGAAAATGAAATAGTGATTGTCTAATGTGGTGTTCATGACCATAGATCAGTAAAAAAAGGAGAAATATAGTATGGAATTTGTAACTGTAACCTGTCAGAACTGCGGTAGTAAGATGTATGTCCAGAGCAAGTGCGTCCGCGATGTGATGTATTGTACTATCCAGTGCCTTGAATCAGGTACCTCATCAAAGATCTGAGTGCTCAGAGCGAGCACTCACACCTCATCTTTTTCATGTCATTTCATTTGTTCAGGTTATTTTCTTGTTCCTGGTAACATCAATATATACAATGAAATGAGATTCTTTTCTATGCCGCTGATCACTCTTACCACCGATTTTGGTTCTGTTTATCCTGCTGCCATGAAGGGAGTCATTCTGGGCATCGATCCCCGGGCCACTATAATTGATATTGCCCATACCATCCCGCATGGTGACATAAGGGCCGGAGCCTTTGCCCTCTACTCTGTAGTGCCTTATTTTCCGACAGGCACCGTGCATGTGGCCGTAGTGGATCCGGGAGTGGGTACTGCAAGGAATTCAATAGTTATTTTTGCCGGGAATCATTTTTTTGTAGGCCCTGACAACGGTCTCATGGTTCCCGCAGCCTCAAGGCTGGGCAATATGCAGGTCCGCAAGATTACTAACTTCGGTCTGCTGGGTGATATATCTGCCACTTTCCATGGAAGGGATGTTTTTGCCCGTATCGGCGCCTACCTCTCAGAAGGCATACCTCTGGAGGAAATAGGTGAAACTACATTAGACTATGTGCATCTGGATTTTGGAGCAGTTGAAGTTAAAGCTAACTTCATTTCAGGAGAGGTCATCTATATAGACGATTTTGGCAATGTAATTACCAATATAAAGGCTTCAGATATGCTCAAGATGTTCAACTTCAAAGAACAGGTAAGAGTATTTGGCAACCCAATGCCTTTTCTTGCAACCTATGGATCTGCAGGACAAGGAGAATTGCTGGCCCTTATTGGTAGTCATGGTTTTCTCGAAATAGCTGTCAATCGAGGTAGCGCTGCAAAGATGTTGAAAATACAATGTACAAATGAGGTCAGGATTGAAAAATAGTAATCTGTGGCTTCTTCACATCCACTTATAGTGCCTCATTACCTCGAGGTTCATGTCATACAATAGGCTGTTCTCCACATATCCGAAGAACAGGCATCTGTGGCAATTAAGAGGGATTTGCTTCCTTTTTTCCCGGCTGCTTTCCCATACTTTTTCCAGTCCGTCCTTTACGTTTCCCAGAGCTTCATTTTGTACCCTGCAATGCTCTATGGTGCCATCAGCAGTTACATTAAGTATCAGTTCTCCTGCATGGCATCTGAAATCAGTGTTCATGTCCCTTACCATCTTCAGATAGGTGTATGAATTAATAATGGGGTAACCTTCTTTTTTCATTTCAACTATCATGTCCACTGTCCTGTGGTATTTCTCAACATCTCTTATGCCCATATTCTTCCATACCTCATCCGCTATTCCTGAAAATTCGTACATTGGCTCGAAAGCTATGCTCACGCCCAGTTCTGCGGCAAGTAGTATGAGCTCTTCAATGTCATCGAGGTTCCTGCCGCTTAGTACACAGTTCATTAGTATGGGATTTTTCATGTATCTTTTTGCTTTTATGATACCAGGCAGTATTTTTGTTTTAAAATCCACTCCTCTTATCTCTCTATAACTGTTTATGCCATCGACGGATACGGAAAGGTAATCCAGGTCCTTAAGTTCCTCTGCTCTTTTTTCCAGCAGCAGTCCGTTGGTTATGAGAAAAGTTACTATTCCCAGTTCTCTGGCATGCAGGAGGATCTGTGAAAGGTCCTCTCTTAGCAAAGGTTCTGTTGTCCATGCATTGTATATCATTATCCCAAAGTCCTTTGCCTCATCCAGCAATCCGGTGATCTCCTGCAATGTCATTTCAGGACCGTTCTGCTTCCAGTATTCACAGAAACTACATTTCATGTTGCAGCGGGAGTTGATGGCATGGGAGAGCACAAGAGGACGTTTTCTGATCCTTGTTTGCCAGAATGCTCTTGTTGCCGTGAGGGGTGATCTGGACATGATTCAGTATCTACATCAGTTGATGATTTAAATATTCTGTTACAGGATACAGCAAAAGCTGTACAGATGTACAAAAATGCATTTTTAAAAAAGATATGCCCGTAGAACACGGGCATGTACAGATGTTTGTAAGTTGGTTGAAGTACTTATCCGAAGAGTGCACCGAGACCGGCCATTCCGCTCTCTTCTGCTTCTTCCTTGGATTCTTCTTCCTTTGCTGTCTCTGCTGCTGGGGCTTCGGCTGCGGCTGCTGCGGGAGCTGCTGCTGCTGGGGCTGCTGCAACTGCTGCAGTTGCCATTGCTTCCTCTATGTTCACGTCCTCAAGGGCTGCAATGAGTGCCTTTACACGTGATTCGTTGACTGCGGTACCAGCTGCCTGAAGAACGGCAGTTATTGCATCTTCTGTAATCTCTTTACCAGCTTTGTGCAGTAAAAGTGCTGCGTATATGTATTCCATGTGAAATCACCTTTTATCAATGTAAGTTATAGTCTGTCTTATCCGAAAAGTGCTCCAAGGCCGGCCATTCCGTCCTCTTCAGAACTCTCTTCTTCCTTATCTTCTTTCTCCTCGACGGCTTCTTCTCCCTTGACCTCTGTTGTTGCGCTCACTGCTGCCGCAGCTGCGGCTCCAAGGGCCTGTTTAAGCTCATCGTCTACTGCTTCCTCATTTTTAGTTGAGGCTGCAGCAGCCACAGCAAGCATCTGTGATTGAGCCTTGCCCATCAATGCTCCCATCAGTTCCGGCTCGAACACAGCAGCATAAATACCGAGGTTCCTGGATTCTGTTGAAGCTTTTGCGATAAGCGTGGTTATGTTGTCTGCAGTTGGATATGCTGCATATACTGACAGGTTGAATGCCTGCTTTGCGGCAAGAGCTATGTCGTTGAAGTACTGTGTTTCATCCACAGCCAGCACATCTGGGCGGAATATGGATCCTTCTTCCAGAACTGCTCTTAAGTCCAGTCCAACGACCATTGGATATATCTCAAGCCTGTTGAGCATAGATGCAAGCAACTGGGGAGCTTTTTCACCCTCTTTCAACACGGTCTTTGTTTCCTTTACAACGACCTTGCCTCCATCAATGGCTGCAGGAATTCCAGCTTTCTGCAGATCTCCCAGAATGGGTCCGGGTGGAAAACTTGTTGGCCTTGCCTCAACTACAATGTCCTTAGGAGCCACAGCACCGGCCTTTATTGGTGAAGGTGTCTTGCTCTTTTCGAGAAGTTTGAACAGTTTAAATGGATTCTGGTCAGAAAATACTAATGCTGTCTGAACATCAATAAATTCGGCCATATCCTTTACATCCTGACCCAATTCCTCCAATGCCCTTCTTATAAGGGTGTTCCTGGCCACTTTGATATATGCAGTTCCCTGAAGCTCTCTCCTCATTTTCTGGAGCTGCTTTGCAGGAATTCCTTCAATACCTACTATACCGAAGAGGTGGTAGGATTTTATGAGCTCTTTTATTTCCTCGATCTCCTTGGCCTTCCATTTTGGTATATGTGACGAGTGGTGATCAATTTCCATATTACATCACCTTCACTGATTTACCCATCGTGGTCGTCAAATAGATCGACCTGATGTTCTGGCTGCCTTTCTCAAGGGACTGTTCGAGTCTGGAGATCACCGTTTCTATGTTGTCGGCCAGCTTTTCTACCGGCATGTCTCTGCGGCCCACTGCTACATGGAAGGTCAGTTTATCCTTTGACCTTATCCTCACGGAACTTCTGGAGGAGTTGATCACGTCGGCTACGTTCTTTCCAGGCTGGAGCGGTATTGGCATCTTTCCCCTGGGACCCAGGACAACACCGAGGCTCTTACCAATGAGTGGCATGTACTGTACTTCAGCTATGAAGAAGTCACATTCATTGGCTACTGCCCTTGCGCGTGCCTTGTCCTCTTTCATATCATTGATGTCTTCCTCTGTGAAGACATAGGTCGCACCCGCATCTTTTGCCTGAAGACCAACCTCGCCTTTTGCAAAAACAGCGATCTTCAAGTCCTTACCAAGGCCATGCGGAAGTATTATCTCTTCATCAACACGGTTCTTGGGTTGACTCATGTCGAGGTGTTTCAGGTTGATAGCCACATCAACGCTTTCCATGAACTTGCGTTGCGGCGATTCCTCTAACAACTTATTGACAGCTTCTACTGTTGTTTTATTTACCATTCTATTCCTCCCGTAGTGCTGAACTGCCGTCCATCGGCCACTTCGACCTACTACGGTTGATTATGGGATCAGGGATATCCCCTTCCCCATCACTTTGATCGTGCTCCCAACGTGGAGCATAGTTCTTATATCTATCGGTTATATGACCCGGATCAAGCTTCTGCCATCAGCACATCATCGTATTTCCCTTCGTCGATGGCCTTTTGACATTCTCTTGGATCCATTCCTTCTGCTGTAACGCCCAGAGTTACGCATGCTCCCAGCACTTCCTTTACTGCAGCCTTCATGGAATATGCCAGCATTACGTCCCTCTTCATGCGCGCTATCTTCATAGCCTGGTCTATCTTCAGGTCACCTACCTTGTTCGTCTTTGGTTCCCCGGAGCCTTTCTCAATGCCCAGTTCTTTCTTGATCAACGCAGCAGTTGGTGGTGTACCAACTTCGATCTCAAAGCTCTTGTCATCGGCAACTATCACTTTGACAGGTACCTGCATGCCGTTATAGTCTTTTGTCTTCTCGTTGATCTTATCGATAACCGCTTTTATATTGATCCCTAAAGGTCCAAGAGCCGGGCCAAGAGGTGGTCCGGGATTGGCTTTCCCTCCGGAGACCAGTGCTTCTACAACATTTGCCATGTGAGTATCACCAGTTAGATTTATTATGTTATAAATTTAATATTTTCAGGACTCTTCCTCTTTCCTGAGGACCCTTACAGTGTCACCACGTATAGTTATAGGTATCGGTACCACGGCATCGAACAGTTCAACTGTGATCTCTTCATGCCCTTCATCCACCCGCTTGACACGTGCTCTTTCTCCCTTAAAGGGTCCGGATGTGATCTCTATTATTGCACCTTCGGTTATACCTGTCACAGTGGGCTTAGGTGTAAGGAAATGTGATATCTCCGCTATGCTGGACTGACCCTTGATGACTGCGCGTGCGTGAGGAACCGTCTGTATCGCCTGTTCTACTATGTCGGGTGACGTGCTCTCCACCAGTACATACCCTTTCAGTTCGTCCGGGGCCAGGATAGCACGAATGTCCAGGTGTTCCTTTCTTGCCACCATTGCCATCATATTAGCTACAGAACGTTCCTGATTAGCAGTTGTTTTCACCACAAATACAGCAGAGGGTTCAGCCATTTATTCACACCCACTTTGGTATTTCCACCATTGCTATGTAGATCAGGAATCCCATAATGCCAATGGCAAGGATCCCAATACCAGCTACCTTCGCAATTGTTATGAACTCTTCTCTTGAGGGTTTCTTTGTTAGTTTCAGAACCCTTACGTGCGCTCTTATAATAGATCCTATAGAGTTCACTGTGGTATTTAACTTGCTTGAATCTATATTATTCCCTGCCAATATCTTCACAACCGATTAAGCCTTATGTTCTCTAACGTTTTAGTATGGTCGAATGACGAGTAGTCAGATTTAAATCATGCTATAAAATAGTACCGGCTATCTATCACTTCTTCTGTAAAATACTTTTCGATTATTTCAGCAGGCGGAATAAATCCACCTGCAAACCCCATTCATTTTACAAAATCAATTCCATACTTACGTGTGACATTTCGTGTGCCGCCATGGCCGTAGATCTGAGGCGATTTTACACCCGTGACAACCAGCATCGTCCTCACTGTATTTTCCAGTTCCTCATCTACCTGTGCACCCCAGATGATCCTCGCATCGGGGTCGATGCGGCTGTATACTTCCTGAACGACACTCTCTGCTTCTGCTATGGTCATGTCAGGACCGCCCACTACGTTTACAAGAGCAGAGGTAGCGCCGGAAATATCCACATCAAGTAACGGGCTCCTCAATGCCTTCTGCACAGCTTCAACAGCTTTCATTTCACCTTCTGCTTCACCAAGGCCGATCATTGCAACACCACCGTTCTGCATGACCGTCCTCACATCGGCAAAATCAAGGTTGACAAGCCCTGGCTTTGTGATAAGTTCAGTGATCCCTTTCACTGCTCTCATCAGCACCTCATCCGAGACCTTGAATGCAGCCTGCAGCGGAAGTCTGGGAACAACTTCAAGAAGCTTGTCATTCGGAACTACGATCACAGTATCTGCAACCTCTCTGAGCCTTTCAAGACCTGCTTCAGCGTTCATACGTCTTACATGCCCTTCAACTCCAAAGGGTAATGTAACTACAGCAATGGTCAAAGCTCCCGCATCTCTTGCAGCTTCGGCAACTATTGGGGCAGAACCGGTTCCGGTACCTCCGCCAAGACCTGCGGTGATGAACACCATATCGCTGCCTTCAACAAAAGCCCTTATCTCATCAACACTTTCCAGAGCAGCTTCCTCACCCACCTGGGGGAGGCTGCCTGCACCAAGACCTCTTGTTTTCTTTCTTCCGATCAAGATCTTCTTATCGGCATTGACTTTCAGAAGGTGCTGAGCATCAGTATTTATAGCTACTAGTTCCGCTCCTTTGATTCCCTCGTTGGCCATCCTCTGCGTACTGTTGGATCCTCCTCCACCACAGCCTACGACCTTGATCACAGTCCTCAGGTCTCGGAGCATTTCCTCTAGCTCCGCATTGATATCATTCGGTTCAGGCACATGTGTATGGAGGCGTCCTTCCTCTTCGGACCTTGCAAGTGCCTCTTCTACTATGGATCTCATTCTTCTTCTCCCTTGAGTGGAAATCGTGGTATTTACTTAAGAGTAATGGTATTTCCCAATGTAATTCTTCTTGTGGTTTTTGTATAAACCATTAATGGTTCTACAATTCTGCCATGGGCAGTTACAGGGTTCCCTTTTTTCAACTCTGCGAACAGGGGACCAGGAGGCACACCCAGTTCCCGGGCAACTTCCGGATTGAACCTCTCCTCTGTAATATATAGCGTCATCTCTTCCGGGATGTATTTTATTTCATAATGCTCTTTTAGTATTTTAATGCATTCATCTATAAGCATATCAGCTGAAGCTTTTTCTTT
>JAHFZE010000049.1 GCA_020854785.1 Methanomethylovorans sp. | reverse complement strand
GGACACTCGCCTTGCTCTTGACAAATCCAGAGATACGGCTAACTTTGCTGATCGGATGATGAATGAAAATAACGAGAACATCAAACAAGAAGTTCTATATTCTTTTGAAAAATCTGTCCAGGTTATAGGGGGTTAAGACACTGAAGTCACATTCTGCTTATCCGTCCTTTAAAAGCATTTGCGATACCCTGAATGAGTGGAATATTGAGAACTATCCGTTAAAATACCCAACTTATGAGATACTAGAACTTAAAGTCCCATATATAGTACATTTTGCAAATGGAGGGGGACAGATCGGATTTGTAACAAGAGTTGAAAATGGAACTGTCACCTGCTTTGAATCATATGGATTAAAAAGAATAATTGACACTAAACAATATCTCGAAAGATGCTCGGGAGCAGTTATATTGCTGAATCCGGATAAGAAATCCGGCGAAAAGAATTTCAGGAAAAAATGGCAGGATGAACTGATCAGCAAAGCGATATTACCGGGATTTCTCTTTGTATTTTTACTTTTTATTGCTCATTCCATTATAAGCAATTTTGTTACAGGCGAAGCATCAGGAGATAGAATAACGATGATTTTATATCTGACAAAGATTGCAGGTATTATACTTTCCTTATTCCTGGTCTTGCATGAGTTTGAAATCCGCTGGTCAGTGACAGATAAGTTGTGTCATCTGAATAAGGCCACAAACTGCAATACGGTATTGAATGATAAGGCATCGAAAGTGTTCGGCTGGTTTGGTTGGGCAGATGCCGGTTTCATTTATTTTGCCGGAGGACTGATGTTTATTGTGCAAATTACAGATGGTAAGGGTCTCCCTTTACTTGCAGCAGTGTCTGCTTTGACTGTACCATATCCTTTGTTTTCAATTTATTATCAGGGGTTCGTTCTAAAGAGATGGTGTCCGATGTGTCTTGGAGTACAGATGATTCTGATCGGGGAGTTCATTTTGCTGTTACCGCAATTTGCCGCCTTAAGGTTTACTTATGATATTTTTTTACGCTTTGTATTGACTTACCTTATTACAGGCCTCATATATATTTTATTTATTTTGTTCACCAAAGAGAAGTTATCAAACGAGATCCATTACTATAAGTATCTGGGATTTAAGAAGAATCCCGATGTTCTGAGAACGCTGTTAATGGATCAAGAGCATTATGAAATCCCGGTAACAGAAAACAGCCTGGTATTCGGACACGGGGATCCAGCGATAAGAATAACGGCTTTCCTTAGTCTTCATTGTTCACATTGTGCCCGGGCTTATGACAGAATAAGGGAAATATTAAGGAATGAGGAAGATGTGCAGATTAATGTTCTATTGATGGCCTCTGACAACAAATTGCTGACATTATTATACAATTATCACAATCAGGGCAGAGATGAAGAATCTTTAAAACTGCTGGATCAATGGTTTAATAGTGATCCATATTCCAGGGCAAGGATCGCCGAAGGCCTCTGCGAACCTGAGGATAGTGTTATTCTGAGTAAAATCGGTGAAGAGAATGTACGGCTTTTTAAAGAATGTAACGTAGCCGGAACACCAACATTCTTTGTCAATGGATACAAACTACCTCATCAATATGATATTGATGATATCAGGTATTTCAGGGAGATCTTTAAAGGAAAGGAAGAAGCACTGATACATAAGGACACTGTTAGTTAGAATTATTTGATAATGAGATAGAATTAAATTAGTAAATTTGAAAGAGAATGGCAGATTAAAAGCCGCGAGCAGAGGGCTGAGAGCAAGGAGCAAAAAAAAACTTAACAATCTTACAGATAATATCTTTCTTAATCCCTCGCCCTCCGACCCTTGCCCCAAGCCATCTGCCTGGACCTTTCCTTTAACAGAAAGGAGGTGTACTGGCAAAGATAGTGTTTTAACCGGATTGTCAGCCAGGCCTTAAAATGAAATCCGAGATTGAAACAAAAAAAATTGATCATAAACAATCTAATAGCGAAAAAATGAAAACACTCAGAAAATTAGAGATCAATCCTGAAAGACTGATGAAGGATGAAGAATTGACATTACTTAGAGGTGGTTATGGTGGTGCAAAATGTTATGACGCTTGTTCTGCGGATTCAGATTGCATAATGTGGGAATGTCCAAAGTGTGCATACCCAATGGGTAATCCGGACCAAAAGTTCTGTTTTAGCCCTTAGATATTTATATAGTGACAATGAGGCATCTAAATGCCTCATTGTCACTATATAAATATAATAATAATATCATAAAATTTATGTGATGAATAAAACAGTAATTATGATTTCCCTATGTCTGATTCTACTAGGTTGTTTGTATTGTGTTAATCAAACCAAAAAAAGAATTAATAAAGAAAGTATTCCTATAACTATTTCTTTGAATCCGGACACTGCACTTACTGATACACTGAGATTATCATATATTGCCACGAAAATAGAATATATCCCTTTGGAATACTATAAAACTTCAATTATTGATTATTTCTATGACTTTATTGTAACAGATCAGTATGTTTTTATTAAAAACGGACTAGAAATTTTAAAGTATACAATTAACGGGGAATTCATCCAGAGCATATTTCCGGTTGGACGTGGACCAGGCGAAGCTGCTGCAAGAAGTTTTACACTTGATGAAAAAAATGAACAGATTTATGTTCTTGATGCATACAGTGGTGATGTTAAGCTTTATGATTATGCAGGTAATTTTATCAAGAGAATTAATTCATCAATAAATTTGCCCCAACACAGGACCATTTCAATAGGTTTCTTTAAGTATAACCTGTTCGTTTCAACGGCTCAGAGACCAATGACCAAATATATTTATTCATTTTTCGATGTTGAAAACGACTCAATTAAAGTCATTTACAAGAATTACAATAGCTATTCAAAGACACAGGAAGAAGAAGGCAGGTATTTTACATTGATGTTTGATTGTTTCCAGATTACTGACTCCGTGATTTTATTTAAAGAACACTATTGTGATACTATTTTTTCAGTCAACAAGGATTTAGTTATCAAAGCAAAATATATTATTGATCTTGGTAAGCAGAAATTAAAATGGCAAGACTTTAGGGATGGAGCCATGTTTAATTTAGCGTCAGCATTCCCGTATGGCTATTGGGTACAATCCTTTATTGAAACGCGCAATTTATTTATATTAGTATTGAGATCTTATTATAATCCGGAAATATTTGCTGTATTAAATAAGAGAACAGGAACTGTTAATGCTTTTAAAAACAGATATTATGAAAGACCGTCTAGTCAGATTTTTCTGAAAAACGACATTGATCAACTTATTATGTTTCCGCCGATGAACCGGGAAGGAGATCTTTACTACTATAATGGATGTCTTTATAGCGTTGTAGAGGCTAAAGAGTTTTCAGATGCTTATTGTAAAGCTTCTGAAAAAACTAAAAACGCAACCAGATATTTAAGAGAAATGGCCCCGATATTCGACGAAATAGATGAATTCAGCAACCCGGTGATTGTAAAAGTTTATTTAAAGTAAAACTTATCCGATACTTAACATGGTACAATTTGAAAGAAAAGGGCAGAAAGCTTTTCTCTGTGCTCTGAGCCCTGAGCTCTGTGCCACTTCCTGCCCGGACCTTTCCTTAACAGAAAGGAGGTGTACTGGCAAAGATAATAATTTTCCGTGACTACGGTTGCGGCCTGTGAAATGATATATCAGGGAATCTTAATAGAAGTGTTTAACTAATACAATGATTGTCATGAAAAAATTGAGAAAATTAGAGATCAATCCTGAAAGATTATTAAAGAAAGACGAATTGATAACTTTACGTGGAGGATATGGTATGGTCAAGTGCTATAGTGACTGGTTTGTTGAATGTGGTGAAGGATTGGTCGGTGATTGTTCAATGGCCGACGAGGCATGTAGAATTTTGTGTGGTTCATATTTATATCCAATTTGCATAAATTGGCCATAATTTGTTAAATATAAGAGGGAGTATGAAGCTCCCTCCTTTCTTTTGTAAACATGTTAAGAGCTTAATAATGATATTTATAGCTTTAATTATATATTGATTAGATGAATACCAGAAATTGTTTTATAATATTTTTCCTATTAACAATAAGTACACCTGATACTATTGAGGCTCAGGATCCTATAAAGACTTATAGCCTGACGAAATTACCGAAACTTACGACTACAAAACTGTCAGATTTAAAGTTTGTTGATATTGAATACATTCCATTAGAAACGAATAAACAAAGTCTGATGTCTGGAATAGATTATATTTTTTTTCACGAATATAAAATGAATAAAATAATACCGGGGGATGGCTATTATCTGATAAAAAATGGGAATAAAGTCTTAAAATTCAAATCTGATGGATCATTTATGGGCACTATCGGGACAGTTGGAAGAGGACCTGATGAACTTGACCATATAGACGATATCTTTATTGACAATAAAAGTCAAAATATCTTTCTGGTTTCCAGCAGGCAAAAGAGAATTTGTCAATATTCTCCTTTAGGAGATCTTATTAGAGTATTAAGTATTCCATTCTATATATATGAATGCATCTTTATAGATAATAGAATCCTATGTTATAGCGGAAATAATTCAGGGATCAATAAAAATAGTTTTATTCTGATCGACACACTAGGTCATATAGTTAAAAATTTTCCGAATAAGTATCAATTCAAATCCTTTAAAGGAATTGTTGTTTATACGCATGAAAATCTGTTTTATAAATTTAATAGCAGACTGTTTAAGAAAGAAATATATTCTGATACTGTCTATGTTTTTGAGAATTCCAAATTTAAACCTCATATGGTTATTGCAGTTGGGAATAAACTTGTTACTCCCAAAGTACGCTCTGATTATGATTCTTATAAAATATACGCAAATTATATCCAACCAATTAATTTATTCGAATTTGGAAATTATATTTATTATGCATTTATATATAAATTTGTAATACAGGGTGAAGTCATTATTTATGGATATATTAGTTCTAAGGAAGATAACTACCAGGCTTTATTCAATTTAGGTGAAGGTATAGAAAATGATCTTGATGGGGGGCTAAATATTATACCGATAACAACAAAAGATAATCATACGATTATATCGTTGATCGATGTTTTAACCCTTAAAAAACATATTGCTACTGAGAAATTTAGAAAATCAAATCCCAAATTTCCTGAAAAGAAGAAAGAACTGGAAAAACTCGCAAATTCCCTGAAAGATACCGACAATCCTATCTTAATGATGATTAGGCAAAAAAAGTAGGTATGACCGGTTTCTCCTTTTATAAACAGCTCGATTCAATGGACTGCGGCCCTTCATGCCTCCGCATGATCGCTAAGCATTACGGGAAATCATATTCATTGCAGTATCTTCGTTCAAGGTCGTTTATCACTAAATCAGGTGTTTCCATGCTCGGCATAAGCGACGCAGCCGAAAACGTTGGTTTTCGTACACGCGGCTACCGTCTCACCTGGGAGCAACTTCGCGATGAAGTGCCCCTGCCATGTATTGTCCACTGGAACCAGCGTCACTTTGTGGTGGTGTACGGGATTAAGAAGCGGAGAGCGTGGGGCTGGGAGCGGAGGGAAGGAAGCTCAGAGCACAGAGCTCAGGGCTCAGGGCGAAGAAATGGTTTAGTTGATTATGTTGTATATGTTGCTGATCCGGCCACAGGACTATTGAAATACAATAAGGAAGAATTCTGCAAATGCTGGTATAGCACTAAAAGTGAGGGTATTCAAGAGGGTACAGCGCTTCTTCTTGAACCTACTCCTGGTTTCTACCGGCAGGAGGATGAGGAGAAAGGCAAACTCAGATTCCTGTACCTGCTTGGCTATCTCAAACCATACACAAGGTTTATCTTACAGCTCATGCTCGGTATGCTCACGGCAAGTATCATAAGTCTTATCTTCCCTTTCCTTACCCAGTCGCTTGTGGATACCGGCATAGGCAACAGCAATATGTCATTTGTTGTAATGGTTCTTGTTGCCCAGCTGATACTGAGCCTCAGCCAGACTGCCAACGGACTTTTGCGTAACTGGATCAGCCTTCATGTCACCAGCAGGATAAGCATTTCTCTTATTTCCGATTTCCTGATCAAGCTGATGAAATTACCCATATCGTTTTTCGATGTTAAGCTCATAGGGGATATAATGCAGCGAATAGGCGACCATAACCGCATAAGATCTTTCCTTACCGACTCAATCATAAGCATAATTTTTGCCGTTATTACCCTTGTTATGTACACCATCATAATGGCAACATACCACATTGGCATTCTCGCGATCTTTCTTCTTGGCAGCGCATTATATATAGGTTGGGTTGTTCTTTTCCTGAAACGGCGGAGAGAACTCGATTATAAGAGATTCCAGCAGAGCGCCGCCAACCAGAGCAATATTGTCCAACTCGTTGCGGGCATGCAGGAGATAAAGCTTAATTCATGCGAAAAGCAAAGAAGATGGGAATGGGAGAGGATACAGATCAGGCTGTTCAAGGTGAGTATCAAAAGCATGATACTTAACCAGAACCAGCAGCTTGGGGCCGCACTTATCAACCAGTCAAAGGATATTTTCATCTCTTTTCTCTCTGCCTACGCGGTCATCAGGGGCCAGATGACCCTGGGTATGATGATGGCCGTTCAGTATATCATCGGCCAGCTAAACGCACCGATTCAGCAATTTATCGGTTTCACCCAGGCAGCCCAGGATGCACGTATCAGTCTCGAGCGCCTTGGCGAGATACACGACCGCGACGATGAGGAGAGGCCGGAGGACGGTAAGATAAGGGATATTCCGGCTGAAAAGGATATCGAGATCAGAAACCTTCTTTTCCAGTACGAAGGTCCTCATTCCGAAAAGGTTCTTAACAACGTCTCTCTGACAATACCCGCGAAGAATGTTACGGCAATAGTAGGGGTAAGCGGGAGCGGCAAAACCACCCTGATAAAGCTTCTCCTTGGATTTTATACTCCGGTCAGAGGGGAGATATTTCTTAACGGCACACCGCTTAACCGGTTCAGCCAGGCGGAGTGGCGCAGCAGGTGTGGTGTGGTGATGCAGGAGGGATTTATCTTTTCCGATACGATCGCAGGTAATATCGGACTCATTGATGAGACCCCCGACAGGGAGAAGATCGACAGGGCAACGGAAACGGCTAACATAAAAGAGTTTATTGACAGCCTTCCTCTTGGATACAACACCAGGATCGGCAACGACGGTCAAGGACTAAGTGCAGGTCAGAAGCAAAGGCTGCTAATTGCCAGGGCAGTTTATAAGGAGCCTGATTTTATCTTTTTCGACGAGGCAACGAATGCACTTGATGCCAGGAACGAAAAGACGATAATGGAAAACCTCGGTAGTTTTTTTAAAGGCAAAACGGTTGTTATTGTAGCGCACCGGCTCAGCACTGTGAAAAATGCCGATCAGATAGTTGTCCTGGAGAAGGGCGAGATAGTTGAAAAGGGAACCCACCTTGAACTTGTTAAAGTAAAAGGAGCCTATTATAACCTGGTGAAAGACCAGCTCGAATTGGGGAACTGAGCCAATATGCCGGAAATAGACAAACACGAGATCCGCAGTCCGGAGATGCAGGAGGTGATGTCCGGAATCCCGGGAAGTTTCCTTAAATGGGGACTCTTTATCTTTTTTGGGATTATCGTCATCTTAGTCACCGGCAGTTATTTCATCAATAATCCTGATATTGTAACTGTTCCGGTTGTTATAACCACCCGGAACCCG
>JAHFZE010000276.1 GCA_020854785.1 Methanomethylovorans sp. | reverse complement strand
TTCAGATAATCCCCTTCCATAGAATTATTATGCCAGAGGATCGTGATCACACCCCTGTGCAGTTCGACAATATCGATCAATTGTTTTGTGAGTTTCCAGGCTTTTTCAAAATCCAGTCTCATATAGTCCTTTAAAAGTGTGCGGTCCATTATAACAAGAGGTATCTCAACAATATCTATTTCTTTACCGTTTTTCAGGTTAAACGGTTTGAATGGATGGCACATTCCATTTCTGAATCCTGCACAATCAGCATATCCAAATGTTGTATCGTATTTGAAACCGGCTTTGTTTAATAGTTCCCAAGTGTCAGGTGTTTTGAACCTAAGGTAGTGGTTTCTGTATCCTACGATCTTTTTTCCCAAAATAGTTTCAAGTCGTTCTTTTTCCTGAACCATTATTTCAATGTTGTTATATGATCCATGCCCACCATGCAATCCCACTTCCCATCCACTATCTGATATATCCCTGATCTCATCGGCTATTTCTTCAAGATCGTAATTGTAATCTTTTTCTTCAGGTTTGAGGGCGAGGAAATAGAAACTTGATCTAGCGCTGTATCTCTCCTCAATTTCCATTATTCTTTCAAAATCCCTAAAAGGATGTTGCTTTTTGTCCAGGCCGGATATTGTATATTGAAGACTGTTTATGTAATTGCCTTTTATTGTGGATTTTACAGATTCAACTGCACAGTTGGTCATCGTCTGTTTTATGACATCTATATCATGTGTAAGGCAAACAGCAAACTTTTTCCCATCCGGGTACTGTGGACTCAATCCATTATCAATTAAATATTTAGACAATATTGGGTTCATTACATCTCTGTTTTTGCTCAAATAATAAGGGAATCTCTCATATTGATCTAAAAAGGGCGGATTGTATTCTTCTTTTTTAGTGAAGAGATCCCACATTTCTGGTTCTGTTTGCATTTTATTTATTAGGGTCATATTAAAAACACCAACTTTAACACCACTCACATTAATTTTAATTAACAGTTTATTATTTACATATGCACTCTGTTTCTATCTAAAATCCTTAAATTAATTTATACTACCATGTTTTTATTCATTTCAGTCCTCTGAAGCTTTAACGTACAGTTGATGGAAGTAGATCTTAGTTCATTAAGATAGGGAGTAAAAAATCAAGTAATTATATATCATATTTTATATAAATAGTATTCGGATCATTAAAAATGATTGTGGAGATCATCTCTAAACACAAGTATCAAAATTAAGCGGAGTGCAATTATTTAAGCTCAACCTGGCTTCTCAGAGTTCCTCTGACCATTATTGAAGATTTTGAAAATCCATATTTGGAAATTGTCTTATAACAGCTATGAACATAGTAAAAAGTACAAATATATAAATTGTTGATATAAGTCTGGATCTAAGTATCTAAAAAATAAAGTAATTATTATTAATATAAAATATGAGGTATAAAGGTTAAGGCATGGCCACAACCCACTTGATGCAGGTAGTTCTTCAAAAGCTTCTCATGTCCGAGTAACTCAATACAGAAAACACTGTTCAAATATTGGTTTTGACCTAACTGTGTGGGGTCATTTAAGATGTGTCGGCTGGATATCCTGATAGAAAATATCAGGTCTGTGATGTGGAAACGAATTGCTAAATATAATCACTAAATTATCAATTAATATCAAGTTGAGAATAAACGGAAGAGTATCATGTTATACAGGAAAATGCCAAAGAATGGTGATAAACTTTCTATACTTGGTTTTGGCGCCATGCGCCTTCCGGTCAAACAGGACGGCAGCATAGATGAGGCAAAAGCCACTCAGATGGTGCGTCATGCAATAGATAACGGTGTCAATTATGTAGACACTGCATGGCCTTATCATATGGGAGAAAGTGAGCTATTCCTCGGAAGGGTTCTTGCAGAAGGTTACAGGGAAAAGGTTAAACTTGCCACAAAACAGCCTCAATGGATGGTAAAAAGCCGAAAGGACATGGATAGGTTCCTTAATAAACAACTTGAGAAGCTGAATACAGATCACATTGATTATTACCTCATACACAGTGTTGTAGGGAGTAGCTGGAATAATATTAGAGACTTGGGTGTAACTGATTTTCTTGACAGTGCCAAGGACGACGGGCGCATCATCAACGCAGGTTTTTCCTACCATGGCAATGCTGAGGATTTTAAAGCTGTTGTGGATGGGTATGACTGGGATCTCTGCCAGATACAGTACAATTTCCTGGATGAAAATATACAGGCAGGAAGAAAGGGACTCGAATATGCTGCTTCCCGTGGCCTTGGAGTTGTGATCATGGAACCATTAAGAGGTGGTAATCTGGCAGACCCAATACCTGCTGAAATAATAGATATCTGGAACGAAGCTGATGTCAAGCGCAGTCCTGTGGAGTGGGCATTGCGCTGGGTCTGGAACCATCCTGGTGTCACTGTAGTGCTTTCAGGTATGACCGAGCCTTATCAGGTCGAAGAGAACCTGAAGATCGCAGAGGAAGATCTTACTGGTTCTTTGAGAACTAAAGATCTCGAGCTTATTGAAAGGGTTGCAGAAAAATACAGAGAACTGATGAAAATAAATTGTACAGGCTGCAGATACTGTATGCCCTGTCCCCGGGGAGTGGACATTCCTGCCTGCTTTGAAACATACAATAATTTGTACATGTTCGGTGAAAAAGATAGGCTGATGATAATGTATGCTGCAAAGCTTGGAGGCATTCTAAGAGGAGCTGACAAGAATTTTGCATCTCAGTGTACACAGTGCGGTCAATGTCTGGATGTATGTCCTCAACAACTCGCAATTCCAGATCTGCTTGCAAAGGTTGCAGGGGAATTTGAAGGGCCGGATCTGGAGGAGAGAATGGAGTTTGCTAGGCAGCTGTTTACAAATCATAGCGTTTGAGGGAACTGAATACCTCAAATAGGTTCAATTCTCCAGAATTGAATTATGTTAATTTTGGATAAGGAAAACCGAGCTGATCAAAGGACAAAGCAAATATATGGCAATAGCAAATTCGGATTGCAACTTAATGCTTTATCTTAGAGAGATTTACTATTGAGTTTCAGTTACATGCTTAAAAGTCCAATGCCTGCATTTATTGATCATATATCAGAAAACGTAACTGTGGATCATCTTAAGGAGAAAAATCTATGAGCGGCAAAATAGAATTCACCAGGAATTATTCCGACCAGAGTACTAATCAGGGATTCCAATTCGAATTTTACTGTGATCGTTGTGGCACCGGTTATAGAACACGTTTTAAAGCATCAGCTATAGGTAAGGTCACAGGGGCACTGGATGCCGCCAGTGGTCTGTTCGGTGGTATTTTCGGACGTGCTGCCGATCTTAGTGAAAGGGCGCGCTCTGCAGGGTGGGAACAAGCTCATGATGATGCTTTTGTAGAAGCGATGGAGGAACTGAAACCTGATTTTATCCAGTGTCCGAGATGTTCTTCCTGGGTATGTAAGAAAAGCTGCTGGAATAATAAAAAAGGACTTTGTAAGGATTGTTCACCAGACATTGCTGTAGAAATGTCAGCAGCTCAGTCAAGCCGTACGGTTGAAGAGATCTGGGCCCACTCTAAAATGGCAGAAGAAGACAGAGAAGTACTTAAAGAAGAAAGCTGGCGTGCAGGTGTACGGGCTGCATGTCCGGAATGTAATGCTCCACTTTCTAGTCCTAAGGTAAAGTTCTGTCCAGAATGTGGTGCAAAGATCCAGAAGGATGTGCTCTGCACAAGTTGTGGAGCTAAACTGGAGCCTGGAGTCAAGTTCTGTGGTGAATGCGGACAAAAGGTGCAAAAATAATGAAGGACTAGAATATCGATCTCTAAATTGAAAGTTGCAATTCCAAGGCCGAAAGCTAAGATTTAAGGATGCTTTCGTCTTCTGAATGGCTGAAATTTTGTATAGTTTTTTATGATCACACTATATATTTATTAATTAGTTGATGAAATGGATACTATAGACTATTCCCTTGAAGAAAAGCTTCCCTCTGTTGAAGAGTATGTTTATTTAAGGCAGTCGGTCAACTGGCCCTTTCCTAATAAAAATGTAATAGAAAAAAGCCTCAATAATTCCATTTACTGTGTCTGCGCCGTGAAAAATGATCATATTATAGGCATGTCCCGTTTGGTCGGAGATCATAGCTTCATCTATTTCGTTGCAGATGTTATTGTTTTACCAGAATACCAGAATCGAGGCATTGGCACTGCATTGATGAAAAAGATAATGTCCTATCTGCAAGAGAACGTGCAGGATTATTCGTACATAACCCTGATGTCTGCAAAAGGAAAAGAAGCCTTTTATGAAAAATTTGGCTTTTTCAAGAGGCCTACGGATAATTTTGGGTATGGGATGATGGTTGAGCTTTAAAGTCTAATTCCATCATCATCTTTTAGATCACGCTACTTTCTCATTTTCACTCTGCTTCTTCACGTATTCCAGAGCATCCTGTGTGTGTTCAAATATGTGTACATGCTGTTTTTCTATCAGTTCCATAAGGTCTTCGTCATTTTTCATTCTCCTCATCACTTCTGGCTGTATAGAGGTGAGGTAGACCTTCTGATTCTTCTTTTTAGTCATATTTATGAAACTTCTAAGCCTTTCAAGACCAGTGGTATCAATGAACGGCACATAGCGCATGCGTAGTATTATATGGGGCCTGCTGATGTTAATGTGTTCATTTATCTTGCTCTCGAACACATTCATTGCCCCGAAGAAGAAGGGCCCATTAAGGGTGTATACAGAAACATTCTTTTCAAGATATGCATGGGAAAAGATAGTAGCATTAATACCTGTTGATTTGTCGTAGTTCTCCATGGTCTGTATATCAATGACGTTCGTAAGCCTTATGAACAGCAGGATTATTGCAAGGAACATGCCCATCTGCACTGCGAATACCAGGTCTGTGAACACTGTAAGGACAAATGTGGCGATCAGGACAGTTGTGTCCATTTTGCTGATATGCATGATGGTCTTGAACTCGGTGATGTTGATCATCCTTACAGAGACTAGAATAAGCACTCCAGCAAGGTAGGCTTTCGGAATGAATGCGGCTGTCGGACCAAAGAAAAGAAGTATCGCGAATAATACAAGGGCATGGAAAATTCCCGACATTCTGGTCTTTGCGCCTTCACGTATGTTAACTGCACTTCTTGCGATGGCAGCTGTACAGGGAATACCTGAAAAGAAAGGTAGTATCAGATTTCCCAGCCCCTGGCCCATAAGTTCCCGGTTGCTGTCATGTTTTGTGTTTGTCATACCGTCACAGACAACTGCACAGAGCAGAGCTTCTATTGTTCCCAATAATGCTATTGTCAGGGATGCTGGCAGAACTGTCAGCACCAGTTGTGGATTGAGATTGATCATCTGTATAGTAGGAATACCAACCGGGATACTTCCTACAATGGGGATTTCGATCTCCATATAATATATCAGCAATACTGACAGGATCAGTGCAACTATGGATGCAGGAAGGCTATTCAGGTATTTTATTTTGACTAAGATAGCCGGTAGGTAAAGCAGGAGTATAATAGTGGCTATACATATCAATAATGCAGTGTAGTTAGCAGCACTCAGGTTCTCAATGATGGCAACAACAGTTTCCCATGCGTATTCCTTTGCAGGGATCGCCATACCCAGGGCGTTAGGTATCTGTCCTATCAATATGATAGCACCAATACCGCTTGTGAATCCCGATATGACAGGCAGCGGAATGTATTTGACGACCTTACCCAGTTTGAACAGGCCAAAGAGTATCTGGAAGATACCTGCAAGAAAACCTGCAAGGAGCAGCCCTTCCAATCCATAACTGTTCAGGGTGGACAGGATGATAACCGTCATAGCACCGGTAGGTCCGGTTATAGAATACTTGGAACCGCCAGTGGCAGAAACTAGCATCCCTGCTATCACGGCCGTATAAAGACCCATCACCGGCTCAACACCGGAAGCGATGGCAAAAGCAATAGCAAGTGGCAGTGCCACGACAGCTGTAATAAAACCTGCTTTGAGGTCACTTAAAAACGATTCCTTAAAATACCCAGAAATCCCGGTTCTTACATCCATATTATCTTGCTCGACGCGCGGCATTGATTGTTCATCAAAGGGCAGTAGAGCAATTACCATGTATATATAATTAATCTATAATGAAAATAGGTTAGGGATCAGACAGGAAAGTAATTGTAGAGTCCATAGAATTAAGGATTTGTTTGAAACATCAAACTTGTAAACAAACACAAATCTTAGTACATGATATAATAAAAAACTAAAAAAATCTTACAGTTATTAAGAATGTCAATTTATGTCAATATCCTGTCTTGCTTACTTACATCAATTTAGCGAAGAATTCCATAGCTTTCTGAGTTTCCATCACAGGAATGGTTTCACATTTTATGATGTCTCTCCAAGGGAATGTAGCAGCCATATAGGCCTCTGCATTATCAAGTTCATATATTACGAATACCCTGCAAGAAGAGAGATCTGACCACTCTGCAATTACGTTGTAGCCTTCAGGATATTTCCATTCCTCATAGCGCTTACCCAATTCCATGTCATCCTTTTTATCCCATGTCATTATGTCCATGAATAACATTTCTCCAACCTCCCTTTTAAAATTAAGATATGTTTTCCTTGATAGTGTATAATACATATTGTAAGTATTTATATATTATTTAAAAAACTTTTTTAATATATTCGTTACTGCAAGTATTTTAGCAGAATACTACAACTTTTTTGCCACATTTCTCCAAAGCTTCCCTTCAGAGTACAGTATCTCCAAAATTACGGCTAACACCTCAGATTTTCAGGATGCCACTTTTCCATGTGCTCTGCATGAGTTTTGAGGTACGCACCTGGTTTGAAGAAATGATCATAGAACTCCAGGTCCAGGTGGTGTGCCTGCAGGTAAGGCATCACATAGATGCTGGGGACAGTACCAGGGAACTTGCCGAAAGTATCAAAGATGTATTGAGCTTGTGTAGCTACGCATTCTTTGAACATTTCGTCATGTATCTTTGCATTTGAGCGTACTTTTTCGCTCTCTTTCCACGGTCCGGCTGTATCGGGGTGGAATGGCCCTCCGGGTCCGAATTTTCTCTCTACCAGTGCATCCACTGCAGCATGCATATCCTTATAATGGGGTGGACAATAAGCTTCAAAGACCCCTTCAAGTCCTGTCGGGTTAGGCAAAGCCCAAAGTTCGTCACTATCATACCTGAAACCAAGGCCAGGAACATCCGGATTCCCGCTGGCTCCCAGCACTGAGAACGGATCCATGCCGTTGAACATCCAACCTCCCAAGCCCATGGCCTGTAACATCAGCATACCTGCATAACAAGAAGTAGAAAGCTCTGCGGTCAGCTCAGCAAAGGACCATAGTTCCAGAAAGCTCAAAGGTAGTGGTTTTTCCACATCAACAAGGTCCCTGAAGCGGTCCATTCCTTTTATGTTACGTCTATTTATGTCATCATAGAAACAGACCTTATTCTGCGTATAATAGCACAGGCCAGCAAGGACATGCTGAGCCAGATCTCCCACAGGTATGACCAGTGTGGTGCCAGGATGGTTCACAACCCATGTGTTATGCGCTTCTATATATGGTATCTGGGGAGGGATCTCCAGTCTTAAGTCTCTGATTTTACGTACACGGGAACGGTGTGCTTCAAGCAAAGTATTGAAATCCAAGGTACCGTCATCGGCACGTTCGTCTAAGGCGGGTGAATCTCTTGTCTCAAAGAAGTATACGCCGTCGTCATCGGTAAAAAACAACTCACTTGTATGGAACCCTGCAGCTGAAGGAAAAGTTCTCCCTCCCGCAGCAGCGGAATAGTTGGAAAGGTGTGGGACATATACATCACCTCTCATGATCATATAATGCCATGCAGTGTTCCCGGCCATCGCTGTCAGCAGTGTCATCTGTTCAAGCTCAGAAAGCGGTTTTGGCCCATGCTTTGATGCATATGAGAAGTAACCGTCAGGTATGGATGCACCCATAAAGAATCTGCGTGCTCTTCTGCCCAGAAGTGCCTCCATAAGTGTAAACTTTGTTGCATCTCCAAAACCAGGTGGAATTGATTTACTGTCTGTCATTCTTGTCTTCCTCCCCACTATTCATGTTAATGTTGTCCTTTAAGCCAGGGAGCAGAATGACAATTAATACTTTTACACAAAACCAACATCAAAACCTGTATAGTACTTACTATCAAAAACATATTGACAATCGCCTGAAAACACTTCCGGCAATTTCTCTGCCCCTCTACTTTACCCAATGAAAAGTATAGTTTTACGATATTTATATGTTTGGAAAAACAGCTCATTCAAGCTAGTGCATCAATCATATGATAAACAGCGATTAAAACTTGCTCGACGGGCATAACTCTTTAACAATGCAGATCTCACATTTCGGATTGCGCGCCATACATATATTGCGCCCGTGCAGGATCAGGGTCATGGAAAGGGTTTCCAGATCTTCTTTTTTTGCAATTCTCATGAGATCCTTCTCTATCTTTTCCGGGTCTTCGTGTTGGGTAAAGCCGAGACGATTTGATAATCTTTTCACATGTGTGTCCACTGCAATACCTTCTATTTTCCCAAAAGCTCTGGACAGAACTATATTTGCAGTCTTCCTCCCAACTCCATGAAGCTGCAGCAGGCCTTCCATGGTGTCAGGTACCTTCCCTCCAAAATCTGTAAGCATGATCTGAGCGCTTTCAATGATGTGTTTTGCTTTCTGTTGATAGAATCCTGTGGAATATATTTCCTTTCCAAATTCCGATACATCAGCAGCAGCATACTCTTCCAGAGTGCGGTATCTCTTGAACAGGGATTGAGTGACCTGGTTCACCTGACGGTCTGTGCACTGGGCTGAGAGAATGGTAGCTATCAGCAATTCCAATGGGGAACTAAAATGAAGGGCAGGGGCAGCATCAGGATACGCCTCCCTCAGAAGTGAGAAGATATTTTCAAAGTTGTGGGTGTTGTCAGGGATATTTTCCTCAGCATTCATGCAGGTAGATAGTAACTGATAGTTCTTATCACTTTTTTAGAAACAAAAAAAAACAAGAGGAAAATAACACAGAAAAAAATAGCTACAGGCTTTAAAGCCCGTAGTGGTCGATGTTCTTGTCAGCGATGGCCTGTATTTTGGCTATCTCTTCTGCACCGCCTTCCTTGCTGAACAGGTGCTTGAAGCGGCTCTGCATCTTGAGATAATCCTCAACTGGTGATGGGGTGCCTATCTTTCTGACCTTTGTGATCTCTCCTTCTTCCATCTCGAACAAGGGCCACAGACCGGTCTTAACAGCCATCCGGGCAATTTCTACTGTTTTGGAAGTGTCGAATCCCCAGCCCGTTGTACATGGGGCATGACAGTGTATATATGTGGGACCCGGTGTTTCAGTGGCTTTCTTCACCTTTGCTATCATATCCTTGCCATACGCAAGGGATGTGGTTGCCACGTATGGGGAACCGTGTGCTGCGATGATGGCAGGCATGTTCTTTTTAGGACGTTGGTTACCAAAAGAAACCTTTCCAGCAGGACTTGTAGTAGTTGAAGCATTAAATGGCGTTCCACTACTTCTCTGAACTCCGGTGTTCATGTAAGCTTCATTGTCTATACAGACATAAGTGAAGTCGTGTCCTCTTTCAAAAGCTCCGGAAATAGCCTGCAGACCAATATCCATAGTTGCACCGTCACCACCAATGGCAACAACCCTGGTGTTACCTTTCTTTCCCATAGCCTTTAGTGCTGCTTCAATACCAGATGCTACAGCAGCGGCATTTTCGAATAGTGAGTGTATCCAGGGTACATTCCACGAAGTTTCAGGGAAAGGAGTTGTCATGACTTCAAGGCAGCCGGTAGGGCTGACCACTATACAATCCTCGCCTGCACCCATAAGGGTGAACTTTGTCGCCATTGCATCACAGCAACCTGCACATCCCCTGTGTCCCGAGACGAAAAGGTGTTTCATAGCAGTTCCTCCCTCACATCAGTGAACTGGCTTTCGAGCTTAATACCAGTTTTCATAACTTCCTGAGCCTCAGATATGATATTCTCTATTGTGTTCATACGTATGTCCCGGCCTCCATGCCCTATCATGTAACCCACAACAGGTACACGGTTTTTGGTGTTGTACAGGCAGGATTTGGTTTCAGTGAACAGGGCACCTTCGTTAAGTCCCAGTGAGATGTTCTTATCCAGGACAACAACGACCTTTGCATCCTTAATGGCTTTCCTGATAGCTTCTGCAGGGAATGGTCTGAAAGCCCTTACCTTCAGCAGACCTACCTTCACACCCTTCTGTCTCAGATTATCAATGGTATCCTTGATGGTACCCACGATAGAACCCATTGCCATGAGTATTATATCGGCATCCTCTGTCTGGTACTCATCGATGAGACCGCCGTAGTACCTTCCAAATACATCATAGAACTCATTGGCTGCATCCTCTATCTTCTTGAGTGAGTTCTCCATGGCCTTCTGTTGCAGATATCTGAACTCAGTATAGTAATTAGGATCAGCCAGAGCACCAAAGCTCAAGGGTTTCTTTGGGTCCAATGTATTAAGAGGCTCATATGTAGGTAAATATTCATCAGTAAGTTCCTGTTCAAGCAGTACCACAGGTTCGTATACATGGGACAGGATAAAACCATCCATACACACCATAGCAGGCATAAGAACTTCTTTGTCCTCTGCAATTTTGAATGCCTGTGCGGTCATGTCAGCTGCTTCCTGTAGATCCTCTGCATACAACTGTATCCAGCCGGTATCTCTCTGAGATATTGCATCCTGATGATCGTTCCAGATGTTGATGGGTGCGCTCACAGCTCTGTTCACCACGGTCATGACTATGGGAAGTCTCATACCGGACACGTTGAAAAGCACTTCATGCATCAACTCAAGACCTTGGGACGTTGTAGCTGAGTAGCATCTTGCCCCCACGGCTGAGGAGCCCACAAGTGCAGAAAGCGCCGAGAACTCCGATTCTACGTTGATATACTCACAATTTGAGATCTCCCCGTCAGCAATGAACTGCGATAATCCTTCCACAATATGGGTTTGTGGAGTGATCGGGTAAGCAGATATAACATTGGGCCTGCATATTTTTACAGCATGTGCCACAGCATAGGACCCTTCTACGACGACCATCTTTTCCATTTCAAGTTTTCCCTTGGTTGTCATTATTTCTCCTCCAGTACCATGCCTATAGCACTCTTTGGACATTCGTTGGCGCATACGCCGCATCCTTTGCAATAATCATAGTCGAACTGGAAATATCCGTCTTCTCTGGGCAACACGGCCATATCAGGGCACAACAGTTCGCACAGTTTGCATTTGATACATTTATCATAGTCATAGACAGGTTTGAAGGTCCTCCAGCCACCTGTCTTGTTGGCCAATGTGGTGGCAGGCTCACAGATGCCACCGAGCGTTATCTTCATACGTTTGCCTCCTTCATCATGTCGTATGCCTGTTGGATGGCTTCAGCATTCCGATCTCCCACTTTCCCGGGGAATCTTTCCTTTACAGCTTCCTTGATAGATTCAGGCCTTATGTTGCCTGTGGCTCCGGCAAAGGCTCCAAGCAGCACTGTATTGACTATTGGCCTGCCAATGATATCCAGTGCAACCTTTGTGGCGTTGACGGTTACAACTTTGGCCTTGGTGTCGAGCTTGAACTTTGAGGGATCAAAGTCACTGTTTATAAGTATCATACCATCTTCCTTCAGTCCACCTGCCACATCCACTACTTCTATAAGGGTAGGGTCCTGCACAATAACGTAGTCAGGTTCATATATCTGGCTTCTGAGTCTGATAGGCGTGTCACTGATCCTTGTGAACGCCTGTACAGGTGCTCCTCTTCTTTCCACCCCGAAAGCTGGGAATGCCTGGCTGAATTTACCATCAGCAAATGCTGCAACTGCTAGAAGCTCGGCAGCAGTGACCGAACCTTGGCCTCCCCGGCCGTGTATTCGTATCTCTTTCATCTGGATTCTCCACAACATTAGAACAATATATGATCGGCACAACTTTGTTTCTTGCTGTTTGTTTTTTGAATTTCCTGCCGAATACTGGATAGTTAAAACATGCATTTATTCACAATTGCGTATAAATGCAATGTTTAATTGTGTAGGATATGAAACGTCTGATAGTTATAAAGCCTTTCGGTTTGAACCGAATAAAAAACTGTATCAGTTACCATGAAAATCGTTATTTGTAGTCATGTAAGGCAATTGGGCACACAGGCTTTCCATAAGCTGAACTATCGTTTTTATTTCCCGTGTGCCTGAGATACCCTGACGTACATGCCTCCCACCTTTTATGCCCCGTGTGAACCATCGGGCATGCATTTTTATATCTACATATTCTTCAAGGCCGTACAACTCCAGCAATCTCACATACTCTTTAAAATCCTCAAGTCTTTGAGTACATTCGTCAGTAGGTAGTTGTTCTCCTGTACGCAGAAAGTGAGAAATCTCCCTGAAAACATGTGGATTGCCCATGGAAGCTCTGCCTACCATCAAGGCATCACATCCTGTATATTCAATTACGTGCTTTGCAGAATACCTATCAAAGATGTCACCATTTGCTATCACAGGAATTGAAAGCTCATTTTTGATCTTTCTGGCATATTCGTGTTCAGCTTTCCCTGCATATTGCTGAGCTTGTGTTCTCCCATGAACTGTAATGGCACTAGC
>JAHFZE010000067.1 GCA_020854785.1 Methanomethylovorans sp. | reverse complement strand
CATCCCGGCTATTTCACCTTTTTTTTCAACAGCGACAAAAGCCCTGTCATCTTCTGACAGTGAGTTAATGAAATCAACTGTGACATCCAGCCTTTCGCTTGTTACAGCCAGGACTCCTTCCCTGACTCCGTTAAGTCTTCTTATACGTGAGATTTGTTCTGCGTCTTCTGTAGAAACTGGCCTTATTTCCAAAATGGAGCACCTCCGTGCCTATTATTGCGTTTTTTATGTACAGGTTATATTTTACCCCAGAGAGGCTGATTTATGATAGGTATTCCTACCTTGACACATTTCGGCTAGGGGATATAGTTTGTAATTGTTACAGATTAACTTAAATTTAACACGGAGGTGCTTTACTTATGAAAATAGGAAAAAAGATGGAAAAAAGCATTAATTCCCAGATACAGGCTGAGTTTGAATCCTCATATCTTTATCTTTCCATGGCTGCTTGGTTTGAAGATGCAGATCTTCCAGGATGCGCCCATTGGATGGAGAAACAGGCTGAAGAAGAGTGGGAGCATGGAATGAAGTTCTACAAATACCTTGTCTCTCGCGGAGGACGTGTAGTCCTCGGTCCTATCGCTGCTCCTAAAAAAGAATGGAAAGATGCAGAAGATGTATTTACAGAGGTACTCGCACACGAAGAAAAAGTTACTTCTCTGATCGATGCAATGGTTGAACTTTCTGAGAAAGAAAAAGACCACGCCACAAGAAGCATGCTCAACTGGTTCGTTGACGAACAGGTCGAAGAAGAAGAGCACGCCACTGAGATAGTTGCCAGACTCAAAAATTCCGGGAATTCACCGATGGCCTGTCACATGCTCGACAGGGACCTTGGAAGCAGATAAAGATAATTTGCAATAAGGACCGGTTAATAAGCTACAATATATAAAGTTGCAAATTTTACAGCCCCGGGAGGATGGACCATGGAAAATCAGCTAGACATGAAAGCGCTGTTCAGCATAACTTATGGTATGTATATTGTAAGTACTGAAGCAGATGGCAAGCTCAATGGACAGATCGCAAACGCGGTGATGCAGATCACAGGTGACCCTGTATGTGTCACGACATGCCTTAACAAAGCCAACCTTACGACAGAGATGATCCAGAAGAGCGGTTTCTTTGCTGTTTCTATCCTTGAGCAGGATGTTCCTATGACATTCCTTGGACAGTTTGGTTTTAAATCAGGACGTGACATAGACAAATTTGAGAACGTCAATTTCCTTAAAGGAATGACCGGAGCTCCAATGGTCACGGACTGGTCTGTCTCTACACTTGAGGCAAAAGTTGTCCGTACTCTTGAGCTTGACACCCATGTGCTTTTTGTTGGCAGCGTGGTGGGATCCAAGTTTATCAAAGAGGCTACCCCTCTGACATATGCTGACTACCACCTGATCAAAAAGGGGAAATCCCCCAAAACAGCTCCTACGTTCGGATTCAACACCATCAAATAAAAATATGCACAGCATACTTGATGGCGAAATGGCTCTTGCCAACAGCCGTTCAATATTTGAAAAGATATACGCCGATTATAATAAGCGGGTCTATGTTTCACCGGACCCGCTTCAGTTTTTGTACGATTACAAAATGAGCCGCGACAGGGAAGTTGTCGGATTGATCGCCTCTTCCCTTGCTTACGGGAGGGTCGCACAGATACTCAAAAGCGTAAGCAGTGTGCTTGAATGCCTGGGTGAGTCACCTGCTGAATTCCTTAAAAACACGGAGAGGAAGGAACTGGAAGAGAAGCTGGAAGGCTTTGTCCATCGTTTTACCGACTCTTCAGACATGGTCGACTTTCTATGTTGTATAGGCAAGGTACTGAATACCCATGGTTCTGTCGAAAACCTTTTTCTTTCTCATTACAAAGGCGAGACCTGGCAGGCAATGCAGGGCTTTACTAAGAGCTTCCTGGATTGCGGAGGCAGGGGCGCCACTTTTCTGATGCCGGACCCTTCAAAGGGCAGTGCCTGTAAGAGACTTGCCCTCTATCTGAGATGGATGGTCCGAGCCGACGATGTCGATCCGGGAGGATGGAACAAAATTGACCCTGGAGCGTTGCTGATACCCCTTGATACGCATATGTTCAACATTTGCACGAAACTGGGGCTTTGCAGCAGAAAAAACGCCGATGGACGTTCAGCGATAGAGATCACGGAAGCATTCAAACGCGTTTGCCCGGAAGACCCCGTCCGTTATGATTTTGCCCTTACAAGATTTGGGATCAGGAGCGATATGAAGTTAGAAGAACTGTTTATCAACTGGGACAGCATAAGATAGCCCGGTTCCGGATCTTTGTACATACCCAAGCTTTTATTCTCTTTCACAGATGTTGATGCTTTCCTTAATGGTGGTAAAATCTGTTAAGCCACGACAGGGGGTATATCAGATGTTAAATGACAATGTTTTTAATGAACTTCTTGCCAAAGTTTACAGCTCCATTGATGAACAAAAGGAATATGCTTTTTCTGTAAGCGATGACATTGCAGCACACCCTGAACTCAGCGGAGAAGAGTTCAGAACTGCCGGCATATTCTCCGGTTGGCTCAAAAAAGATGGATTCGATGTTGAAATGCCCTATTGCGGAATGGATACGGCATTTATTGCAAAAAAAGGATCAGGAAAACCCCGAGTTGCGATCCTGGTCGAGACAGACGCACTGCCTGTTGTGGGTCACGGTTGCGGACATAACCTTAGTGGAACCATGTCTGTGCTTTCAGGAACGGCTCTTTTGAAAGTAATGGATGAAATAAAGGGTGAGCTTCTTGTAATTGGCACACCTGCAGAGGAAACCTGGGGAGCAAAATGCCGGATGGCCGACATGGGAGTTATGGACGATATAGACCTTGCAATAATGATACATTGCACATCGCAGAAGAACCTCGTCTCTATGACGACACCTGCGCTCCAGGGGTGGAATATTACATTTACAGGAGTCGCATCCCACGCTGCTGCAGCGCCTTGGGACGGAAGAAATGCATTCAACGGCGCCAGGCTGTTCTTTGATGCGCTTGACATGATGAGGCAGCATGTAAGACCCGAGATCAGGATGCACGGCATTTTAAAAGAATGCGGAACGGCTGTAAACACAGTCCCCGAGAAGGCAGCCATACTTCTGGAGCTCAGGGCCCCCGACAAAAGGGATCTTGAAAAGATAACCGAAAGGGTAAAAAAATGTGCAGCAGGTGCATCAGCTGCAACAGAAACAGATATGGTCTTCGAGAAGAATTTTACAAGTTTTGACAATTCGCTGGAACTTTCCTCACTTGAGAGTATAGTACAGTCAGGCTTTGACAGTGTCGGTCTTCAGACTTCCGAAAAAGAATCCCCCGGAGGCGCTTCTGACATGGGAGACATAAGCTGGCGCTGCCCTGCGATCCAGCCGCTTCTTTCAATTGTTGACACGCAGGTCCCGCTGCACACTGCAGAGTTTGAAGCGGCTACCAGGTCAGAACTGGGGCACGAAAGGCTTGCAGCAGGAGCAAAGGTTATCGCCTACACTGCTTTAAAGATCTTGCTGGACGAGAATGTGCGAAAAGATGTAAGAAAGGAATTTTTACGTAAGAAGAACGGATGAAAAAAAGAGACAAAATGTTATACTCACGAAAAGAAAAAAGGGAGGCGACGGCATGACATCTATCCTGCCATACTGGGATCAGAATATTGAACTTGACATTGTGCCGTGGATACCCTACGGGAAAGATTACAGTCCCGTGACTGTAAACAACATGCTCAGCCCGCTCCTTGGGAACGTGGCAGGGCTAGCTTTTGAAATGCAGAGTGAGTTTCTCTATCTGAGGAGTTTTAAAAGCGGCAACGTAGGAACTATGGTAAGGCAAAACATAATTGACCCGATACGCAACAAGGGTATCGAGTTTGGTTTTACCATGGTCTTTACATACTCAGAAAAAATAGAGACATCAATGATCCCGCTTATAAAGGAATACCCGGGACTGAGAGCCGGCCTCACCCTGTGCGGGATATGGAGTTCTGATGTTCTTGTGGACGAATGCAAGGTCCTTGTGCTTGTCAGCGAAGATCCCTTCTTTGACGAGGGGGCGTTTTTCAAATCACTTCAGAGGTCTTTCCAGAGTATCTCGGGGATAGAGCGCTCGAACCTCTCGTTCTTTGCAGAAAAATTCGGTTACAGGAGGTTTTCCATCTCCTACGAGACCGACAATCTGACTCAGATGAGGATAACCCAGGCACTCTTTGACCTGGAGCTTGATGAGACCAGGGAACTGATCGGCCCCGCCCCCGAGATGAAACTCCCGCTTCTGCCAGGAATAAGGTAGTTTAGGTTGTTACTTAAGAACTGATATCACGGAAAGAAAAAAAACGGTCGGCAGGAATGAGTTTTTCCTGCCGACCGTAAATTTTGTTTTAAAAAAATATTTTATTTCTGATACCAGGGGAATTTTTCAGCCATCCCGGTCCTTCGGGGGATGCCCTTTGGGGTCTGGGAGATTTTGTTCCAAATCAAAAAGAATCTTTTCATCTCACCGAGGGTGTATGGGTGCAGCCGGGGCGATGAAAGACCAAGTGCACTCCACTTGTTGCCGACGAGTTCCAGTTCCTCGGTCACCTTCGGCCCCTTAAAGGCGATCGCCTTTCCTTTGATCCTCACAAAGGGAGCAAGGTATTCCGCAAGTATCCCTGAAGCGCAGACAGCCCTTGCAGCAGCAACGTGGAATTTTTCACGCTCCTCCTTGGCATATTCTTCTGATCTTCTGCAGACTACGGTCACATTTTTAAGCCCCATTGCGACAGCGATTTTTTCGACCAGCGCGCATTTGCGCGTTATGCTGTCCAAAAGGGTCAGATGAAGTTTGGGACGGCATATGGCCCATACCATTCCGGGAAGCCCGCCGCCGGTCCCGACGTCTATCACCCTGCCTTCGTAAGGAAGATATGGCAGCGCTGATGCGCAATCCATAACATGTGCGCCCCACAGAGTCTCTTCATCGGAAGGTCCTGTCAGACGGGCGAGCTCGTTGGCCGCAGAAAGGAGTGAAACGTATTTCCTCAGTTTTTCTTCATTTTCGCTGACTTCTGCTTCGACTGTTTCTCTAAAATTTTCAGTTTCCAAAAAAAAACCTCCCATTAACGGGATAATATCTATATGTACCAGTGTATAATAACGCAATAAGCAAAATGACGGGAGGCCAAATCGTGGAATCCTTTGAAAAGGGAACCAAAAGACGTGAAGGAGTAATCAATAT
>JAHFZE010000116.1 GCA_020854785.1 Methanomethylovorans sp. | reverse complement strand
GACACTCGCCTTGCTCTTGACAAATCCAGAGATACGGCTAACTTTGCTGATCGGATGATGAATGAAAATAACGAGAACATCAAACAAGAAGTTCTATATTCTTTTGAAAAATCTGTCCAGGTTATAGGGGGTTAAGACACCGCGTGTACGAAAACCTATACTTTCAGCAGTATCACTTATGTTGAGCATTGAGACACCTAATTTAGTAGTGAATGATTTTGTCCGCAAGTATTATAATGAATACGTCTTTCCATAGTATTTAGATATCATCTGAAGACATGTCGGACCACAATCCCTTGAATCCTGCTGTGAAAAATGATAAAATTTCATACAGATGGAATTCTTAATAACTCATAGTAAATGATTTATAAAAATATAATGTTAGACAACTTTTTTATTAAACTACTCATCAATTAATAAAAGTGCATACTTACAAAGAAAATATAACAAAACTTAAAGAGTATAGTAAGAGTATTATAGAATAGAAAATGATTATATGATTCTTTTGCCACTTAAATGTCATCAAAAAAAGAATGGTCTTGACTTTTATTTCTATTTCATTATCAATGGATACATCATTCTATGATCTTGCTTTTTACAAGTGTTTTTCATTCTTTCTCGATGCAAGCCAATCAAGCATACTGTTAAAGATGTTTAAATAGAGTAATTGATTCATACTAAATCCAAGGAGTTCATAATTATAATTATGAACTCCTTGGTTAGCTTTCAATAAGAGAACCAGGATTTAAGTGCAAAAAAATCTATTAATTTTCTGTTTGCACAATTTGGATACTCAATATTGTTTTCAACTCACTCCGGTGAACAATTTATACTAGTACATTGTGCAATATATGTACCAGGATATAAACCGATGCAAGCCTCCATTGCTTCTTGTGGAGTACAATTAGATACACATACACTTCCTAAGGTTACTATAGAATCATAGTAATAGGCCTTGCACAAAGCCCACTCTGAGCTTCCCTCTCCACCTCTTATAGATTTTAGTTCTTCATTCTTCATCAATCTTTCAGGATTGATGTTTAATTTTTTAAGATTTTTCATAATAATTAAACATTTAGTTTGTATTTACAATCTATTTTCCTGTTATATCATTTCACAGGCTGTAATCATTGTCACAGAAAATCACTATCTTCTCATATTCACCCCCTTTCTGTTATCCAAGGGACAGGGAAGGCGGATAATCTAAAGTAGCTAAGACCTCAGATTTAACCCTATCCCTATCCATAAGTACGATATTTCTTCCCCAATGAAAATTCCTTTTGAATAGTACCTTTTCATTCAATATCATGTTGGCTTATAAGCTAATCAATGTCTATAAAGTAATAACCTTTGAACTACATTTAGCGATGTCGTTTCTGTCCATATATAACTTGATTTTTCTCCAAATCCAGTTATACATAATTATTGTTTGTTTGCTTCGCTTGATACCTGCCAGGTAATCAGATGCTGCTTCTTTTAAATGTTCAAAAGACGAATAATCTTTCTGCATAATATTTATTTTTAAGTGACAGCGACATTGCTGTCTCTTCCCTAAAATTAGGAAGATATTATGCAAAATTTTATTGCAAGAATAAAATGTATATCAATTCCTTACATCGATTTGTTTACATAATAATTTTGTTTCCATAATCTTTAGTTATGGAAAACTTTCCATAACCTGGGACGGAAAAACTATTTATTCTGTGGCAATCATGATGCAGCTGAAAATGCAGCCATTATGTACTCACTTCTCGGATGCTGGAAATCATGCGATGTCAATCCCAGGCAGTGGCTGATAGACGTACTAACAAGGATCCCTGCTTATAACAATGACTACAGCCGAGACCTGGCGGAACTTCTCCCTCATAACTGGAAAACAACACACATCTCTAAGTGACTCCAATAAAATCCAACAATTGTTAGAATTTGTTGGAAAATGATGGAAAGCTTATCTCTTTTCTACAAAACTTCAAAGAACTCCAATAGATATTAGACTCTTCTGAAAACTATGTGGAAATATAAGTTGTGTTTGTCTTAATATCAAAATGTACGTGACCGTATGCTTACTCCCATAGAAGGTATAGTATCACACCAACACGTGCCAGCTCCTTTTCATAGTAAGGGAACTCTTTAGAAAGGTCTTCATACATCGGGTTTAATGACTTGTTACGCTTCTCAAAAATCTCAGCCAACTCTTTGTCATTTATGTTCAATGCATCCTGATAGGACAATCCGGATCGTTTGTATTCTGCAATGTACTCGCCAGCACTGGTTTTACTTACTCCGGTGGCTTCAGCAATTTGACGTACACTAAACTTTAACTCCTGACTGAGTCGTAATATCTCTCTGATCTTTTCCACGTTGGTTCTTTTTCTTGGCATTTATTTTCCTCCTCTTGGTTATGTTTTAAACCAACAGATGTAATAATAATCCGTGGAAAATGAGTAAATGTATAAGTGTCCGCTTTCCTCAAAAATCACCGTCCGCTTTCAAAAAGGGCGGCTGTCCGCTTTCGGCAAGAATCCGTGTCCGAATTCAGCAGGAATTGCTGTCCGCTTTGCGCAGGAATTACTGTCCGTTTTGCTCAAGAATATGCAATTCAAAGCATCTGATATGTTATTTAAATTTTATAAATATCAAGACAGGATTGTCAATGTCTTTAAGTTTGTCAGCTAATTTTATAATCTCCTCTTTCATTTTAGGATTATTATGCTTTTTGTTTTTGAAGAATTCTGAATTTACAAATGTCTTAAGTTCAAATGCATCAATCCAGGAAACGACTGTAGAATCATCCCATGCAGTCCTGGGCAAGATATTTGGCCCGCAATCAAGGTCATTGATTAAGTCTTTTTCGGGATCAAGTAATATCTGAAGATTACCATCTTTTGATCCAATAAATGATAATCCTTCAATTCTACCATCATAATACACACCAAATCTGTAATACAAGTATTCTGCAAATTCGAACAAAGTCTTTTGTATTAAACAATTTTGATCTATAGATAGAAAATCATATTCTGTTCTTATTTTTGGAGATAAACGTCGATCGCCTATATCAATAATTGTATATGGTCTAAAGTCTTTGTTTTTATAAATATATAAAGTATCGCAGTATATTTCCTTTTTTATAAGACGATCTCCGTAATGATAAAAGATATTTTCACTTGGGAATGCAGATGTAGGAAAGTTTCTAATCCACGGATACTTATTTGGAAAGCTTCTTAATATCGTGCCCATTGTATCTATCAGAATGAAACTTGTTTCAATATCACCCATGCTATTACGATTATAACAAAGGATCCCATCCTCCGTAAATTCGAAATCAACTGAAGCACGAAGAGGATATTTAAAAGTCCTGATTAATTCACCAGTATTTGAATAAACCAAGAATTTTTGTTGCCATCCATCGATTAGATATATTGTTTCATTCTGGGGATTAACTTCTACATCATGAACTACTGTGAATTCATCTGGCCCTCTCCCACGGATTCCTATTTTGGTAACAAAAGAGCCATCAAATCGAAACATATATATGTCTGAATTATTTCTTATCAGAAAAAAATTTCTGCTCTTGATAATTTTCTGAATACCTGTCATAACATTTTGTTCAGTTGTTTCCAAGGGAATATACTGAATGTCTATTGCACCTAGATCAGTTAGTTTCAAAGTTGTCCGTTCGGGTAACACTTTCAGATCATAAGTTATAAGTGAATCAGTTGGATTAATTTCAGCTAGTTCAAGGTTTGAACTTTTACAGTATGTTAAGAAAGTTGTTAAAACTAGCATTGATATTAAGAACTTAGATTTTCTTTTCATTCTCCTGAATTATTAATTATTGGTATTTTAGCCTGATTAATTCATAAACTTAAAATTATACATAAAAATTGACTTATTGCTCCTTGCTTTTTTCGGACGGATTTTGTTATTTAATTTTTTGGAGATGATTTTCTCCATTTTTATATTGATTCTACGCTGATTTTTTCGGTGCAGTCTTATTTTGAGTGCAAATTTTTCTTTTTGGGGATACCTTTCCCATTCAGGTTATTGATTACCAAGTAGTTTATGTAGATACGGTGATTTAGTATTTCTAAGTTCGAAGCACGATTAATCTCTCATAACCTCTGATTTGTTCGCCTTTTGTCGTGCAAAATTGGGGTAGCTCTATTTTTATTTTGGTTCTCATCTCTTTAACCCAGGCGGCTGTTTTAATGATCTTGAGCTGGATTGTTTACATGGTTGCGTTGGCATACTCGCTTTTTTTAATACTTCCTTCTGCAAGGTATGTATGAGTATATGCCATTGAGTGCAGGAACAAGCGAAACTGGTTGGCTGTAAATTTCGTGCAAAATGACCGGTCAGACTTGAGGTACAACTTATGATCTTTTATGCGTAGCTCCATTGAACCACGGGCACAGTAGCCTTTCTCGTATAAATTACGGGTACGAAAATCGTTAAGACTGGTAACGATATAGCGGATGTTGATTCCAATTGTGCTTACCTCAGCTTTCACGATAACCCGTTGGTAGTTTTCCCAGCTTCCGGCTTTGTACATAAATGAATGGTAACGTTTTACAGGTTTTTGGTATTGATTGAAGTATCTTTGAGCACTTTCAATGGTAACCTGTACCAGTTCGTGGAGTTTTGCATTGCCTGTTAGACCGGTGATAAGTAAGCCTTCGGCCTAATACCTCTTGTTTTTCAGGGAATGATTGTTATAAAGGCCTTTCAGTGGGGTAGTAGCTCATCTAGTTTCAGGATTGAATGATCCTGGATGCGGGTCAGGGTATCTTTTAACCAGGTGTATGGTTCGACATTATTTATCTTGCAGGTACCCAGGAATGAGTATATCATCGCTGCCTGCTGAGCTGCCTCGTGTGAACCGGCAAACAGGTAGTTCTTTCGACCCAGGGCCACCGGTCTGATACTGTTCTCAATGAGATTATTGTCTATCTCAACCTGACCATTTTGGGTATATCTGGTTAATCTGGGCCATAATCCCAGAGTGTATGCTATAGCCTGTCCAATTGAACTCTTTGGAAGTACTTCCGGTAATTGTTCTTTCATCCACCTCTCCAACTCCTGCAATACTGGTATCGATTGTTCTGTCCGAAGCTCTTTTCTCTGATCAGATGATAAGTTATTCTCCTTCGCTTCACGCTCAATCATATACAACTTCCGCATTCGTTCAAGGACATATTCAGCTCTTCGGGGATCACTATCCTTTGAGTTCTCGAACTTCCGTCTTGAATGGGCCATGCATCCATATAAAGTTATGCCCTCTTTTTTCTCGTATATGTCGTATGCATTATAACCATCAGTCTGAAGCATGCCCCGGAACGACTCAAGGAACTTCTGTGGACCGTCCCGTCCACGTCCTTTCCGGTAATCAAAGCAGACAAGTTTTTCCAGTGGTGCATAATAGACCCAATGGTACCCCTTATGAGTAGAACCTGGTTTGTCTTTGGTCTGGACCGGGATCGGCGTCTCGTCAGCCATCAGGTAACCGCTGCCTCGTATCCTTGCAACTAACCTTTCGTATAATGGTTCCAGCAGGCGGCACGAAGCTGTAAACCATCCGCTGATTGTCGATTCTGCTATGTCAATATCCTGCCGCTTGAACTGCTGTACCTGCCGGTAAAAAGGCAAATGATCAACAAACTTGCTGATTAGAAGATGTGCCAGCAGGCCAGGTCCTGCATTACCTCTTGGTATAGGAAACGATGGAAGCTCTCCGATAACAATTCTTTCCTCTTTGGGAAACACGTATTTTGGGCGAACATACTTCTCAACGTAAAACTTCCCCGGGGTGTATTCAAGAACCTCTGTTACAACTTCTCCGATCTTGCGGGCACCGGTAATATCTTCCTGCGGTTCAATGATATGTTCTTCACGGTGAAGGTGTGACGGTAAGGCAAGACGTATGGCTGAACCTTTTTTATTATCTGACTTACTGCGTGTATAGGTTATCTGCTGTGTTTCTGTTTCAGGTTGTTCAACTGTTTCAATATCCAGTCCCAAGTTTAATTGCGAGGGATCAGAACCGATATGCCTCTCACTCTTACTGCCAAAGATCATTCTCTTAAGCTGGGCAAGTTCCTGCTTATAGTATAAAAGCTCTGCAGTAAGATTGGCAACCTTCTCTGACAACTCAGTGTTTTCCTTTTGGAGAAACAGGTATTCTTCCTCTGAGATTGGTCTGTTTACCTGATATGCTGCCTGCCCGTTCTGCATATCGCAAAAATGACAAAAATAGATCTGTAACCCTAATATTTTCAGGGGTTTTTATTAAGACGCCGCAGGAAAATTGTTAATAAAATATCGACGTCTTTGCTTGTATTTTTCAATAGAAATACCTTCTACCATAAGCATCAACGACGACCAGCTGATCTGACATGTTTTGCCCTGGAAACTGACCCTTGGCAGCTCGAAAGTTCCACGCTCAAGCCGCTTATAATACAACACAAATCCACCTTGTTCCCAGTGAAGCATTTTTATCTTATCACGCTGATGATTGACAAAGATGAATACCTCTCCGCGTACAGGCCGGCGACCCAGTTCAACATGTACAAGCCCGCACAAGCCATCGAAACCTTTTCTCATGTCGGTAGCTGAATTATAGAAATAGTACCGGAAGGTGGAACTGAGTGAAAACATCTCTTTAGATCATCTCACAGAGTTAACAGCTGCTTTACTATGGAGAGTTTTGTGGCGGCCGGTAATTGTAAAATTATTCCTCCCGGGTAACGGATCTCAATATGTGATCCTGAACTAATCTCGACAGGAAGAAAGTTGCTTTCGTCAAGTTCCCGTCGATAACGCTTAAGCCAATAATAAAATGTTGTATAGGTTAGACCGTGTTCCTGACAAAATGCTTGCTGGGTTTTACCGCTTTCCTGCCACCTCCCGATAAGGGACAACATCTCTTCCTGGCGGCTGATCCGTTCCTGATTTTTCATATGACCGGTTTTGGATCCAAAATTATTTTGCCAAATCAGGAAGAACAATATGCATCAGACCGAAGGGTTACGGTGATAAAGTCAACATCAGGCTGGATCCATGTCCAATCCATAACATCCTGCGATGCAAAATGGCTGTCCCCGCGCACTATAATCTTTGTTTTTGGCCACTGCGCACGAAGGTACGATACCAGTTTTTGTAATAGTCTGGCAATATTGGCTTGTTTGTTCCGGTAACCAGGTTTTAAAATGGTGGTTATCAGCTTTCCCGATAATCCTTCATAAATATGTAAGGGCATGTAGCAGTACTCGTTATAATAGTTGTTGAATAATGCCAGTTCTTGTTGCACATAAGTATCATTGTTGGTATCATCACAATCTAAAATGATGACAGAAGGTGCGTTTGAGTACGAATTTATAAAGATGTCTACCAAACACTTACCCAACCGAAGCAGATCGGTCTTTGTAACTGTGTTTTCCAGTCGACTCATTGTAGGTTGAAATGCTAAATCGCTGTCGCTTTGAGGCAATCGCCCTGCACACATTTTATATATCATATCTTCACGAAGATCATTACAAACATTGCAATCCTCCTAACCTGCTGCTATCTGAAAAACCCGCTGTGTCAATAGTTCCAAATGGACATCTCTTCTTCACAGCGATCTCTTTGCCTACACAGCAACTCATATTCCTCCAGCGATAGTTCCAACTGAAAACGATGCTGCGGAGTTATATGTCCTCTTAAAGATTCAACTATTGTTTTCCTTTTATGCTATTGACTATCCGTCCATGGATGTGACCGGCAAGAACCTCAGGATCGCTTTCTCCTTCTATGAGTGCGTGGATGACCTTCATAACGCTCTTACCTGATATGTTGCTGACAAAACTGGTAATGCGGATTCCGCACATTTCCAGATTTCTTTCCATTTCCTGCAGTATGGAGGTCAATCTTTGCTGAAGTCTGACATATTTACGGCTATATACCCTTAATTCCCTGATCCCTTTACACGGAATCAAACTGCTTCGGACCAACCCTTTGTGCAACAGGGTTGCTATCCATTGCGCATCTTTTACATCGCTTTTCCTTCTTGGCATCTGCTTTATAAGATAGGGGTTAACCAGTGTCAGGTTAAAGCCCATTTCTTCCAGAATGTTCCAAACGGGGATCCAGTACATTCCCGTACTCTCCAGGGCCACGTCCTCTATCTCTTCGCTTTTTAAATACTCTCCAAGAGAAGTAATTGATGATGTCAAAGTGGAAAATTCCTTTACTACCTGATGGCGCTTGCCATCAAAAACGCCACAAAAAACTGTATCTTTGTGTACGTCCAGTCCGCAAGTTTTGTACATAATGTTGAAAATTATTTGCTCCAATATACGAATGTGTCACGAACACGCAGGAGCCACAAGACACGGACTGGATTTTTATTCGTCTGTGTGTCAATCGAAATTTTTCATGTACATTTAGGCACTCCAAACTATAGGCACTGATTAGTCCCTCAGTATGGGTACATATGGCCCCTAAAAGAATAACTTGTTAAAAGATTAAAATTCAACGCTTTAAAAAAGTAGTTACATAAGAGTTTCAATTTTTAAAATTAAAATTAAAATACATGGAAGAAATGCCTACTCTCACTCTGTAGGAGAAATGGGGTAGCAACACTCCAAATGTGGCTGAACCGGTAATTTCTTTAACATGATATTCAGGGTTTTATTCAAATTTACTGAAAATCAACGCAAAATTCAAAATTTCAAAGAACATAAGTTATTAACAATCAGATCGTCAATAATTATTAAGGATCAACTATTTAGGGAAAGCTATTGGAGTAAAATGATTATGACCAAGCAATGGTAAAGATTACTTCAATAATGGGAATAGTGTGTAATTTTATTTAGTGCAACCTTCGGCAATAAGACTATATAGGCTTACTCCTGAGATACCTTCGCATAGTCCTATTTGCTGTGTGGTTGGATTTATTTTAGAAATATGTTTCTTTAACTCGGCATCATATCTTTTCATGAGGTCTTGATTGGTAGATATTATTTGCAGATAATTTGGAAAACTTGTTGGGATAAACTTAATAGCCAGATTTAAAATTAGTACAACACCTGGCAGACCAAAACGGAGATTAAAAAGAGTTGGATCCAATTCTGTTGGAATTAATTTAAAATCTGTTCCAAATAATAGCAATCTGATATGCTTTTCCAATTTTTGTTCAGGAATCCAAAATAAAATTTGCATAAGGGCTGTTGCTAGATACAGCCGATTTATTTGAATAGTAGGAACGTAGGATTCAATGGTTGTTCCCCACTGTCTAATCATATTGGAAATCTTTTCACTATATAAGTTTTGCCTGAATGCAGAAGTTAATCCAAACAACATTATAGGGAATCTCCACATAAGGTCAAAATATTTATCCTTAATAACTGTGTATAATTGAGCAGCTACCAGACCATCAATTATATTTATTGTAAAAATCAACAAATCATGGTTAATCTTTTGTGCCATAGTATTTGATCTAGGTTTATTCCTCAATCTGCTTATTAGGTATAAGAGACATCCTGTTAATCCTGTAGTAACCTCAAACGATTTATGTTCATTTTCAATTAAATATTTAAATACTCTGTCGTCAACGTCTTCAAGCAAATCATCCGTATCACCGTTTGCGAAGTTGTTTTGAATCAGATATTCTATTCCCCACCCAATACCTGCAAGTCCATTCTCGAAGTCTATTGGAACAGCAGAATTCATGTTTTTAAAAACCTTATCAATCAAATCAGATGCAATGGCATTATACTTAGCTTTTTTAGTGTATCTGGCTAAATGATAAAAGTAGATACATAGTCCTGTGTTGCCATGAAACAAACCCTGATTTGTGACTTTGAACAGGCTCTTTTGGACAATTTCCGGGATTTTGATTGTAACTTCGCTCATAATAAGAAGAACTACTTAAAGAATTGATTCAACCATTTTCTTTATTCCGTTTTACGTTTAGGACCATCTTTTCCTTAATAAATTTTTGATCCTCATTGTGATACTGGCTATTTATTCCTCTGACATGACTCAAATGAAATAGAGGACCATGAATTCTGTTTACTCTGTATCCCATATTAATCCACCTATAATATCTATCTCCATCTTCCATACCCCAACCATAAAAATTTTCATTTTCAAGTCCTGCCTCTTTATATTTATCAAGTCTGGCTAAGAAAACACCTCCAAGAGGATTTGGTAAATACATAGCCGCCATTTTTTTTATATTTTTTTCTAAAACTAAACTTGTTTTTTCAATTAGAAATAACTTTCTTAAAATAAGTGAAGTGTCTAAAAATAGCTCCTCATAAGGGTATACAAAATCAGTCATGTTATTTCTTAGAAGTTCAACTGCTTTAGCAATCTGACCTATAGGGATTATTACATCCGCATCCCAGCATGCAAAATAAGGAGTTTCAACTTGACTAGCCATTTGGTTTAATAATTTAGTTCTATAGAGTATTGGGTCATTATCCTCCTGAAATGAATATCGAATTTTCTTATTGAATAGCTTTTTTAACAAACCATTATCATAAGAAGACGATTCAAGCACCATAAAATCAGCTTCAATATTAGAAGTCAAATACTCTGACACTGCCAATATGTTTTCTAGCCGATGTATAGAATCCAAACGAATAAGTATAAGGATTGTAAAGTCATTAATGTTTAGTTTCTGTATCATATTGGAAATAAATTACTATAGTCTTTCACTAGTGTCATGTCAATAATAGTATAACGCAATAAATATTTTCTGTATCTTTGTCAAAAAATGCTATGATAAAGTACAAAGTAACTCTAACCAAAAAAGAAAGAGAAACACTAATGGAAAATACCAGGAAGGGCAGCCATACAGCCAAGAAGGTCATCCATTCTCTCATTCTTCTTAATGCAGACCAGGGTAGGTTTGCAGAAAAACCGCAAACCAATGAAGATGTTTGTAAAGTATTAAAGATTGGAATGCGAACCATTGACAGAGTAAAGCAACGGTTCGTACTGGAAGGCCTTGATGCTGCTCTGGGTGTAGCCCCGACAAGTAGGATATACCGCAAAAAGGTTGATGGAGAAACGGAGGCTCGGTTAATTTCGATAGCCTGCAGTGAACCACCTAAAGGATATGGCAAATGGTCCTTGAGACTATTGGCGGATCGTATGGTAGAATTGGAGTACGTTGAAGACATATCGCACGAGACAGTCAGGAAGGTTCTAAAAAAAACGAACTTAAATCTTGGAGAGTAAAGAGTTGGGTGATTCCTCCCCGGGAAAACAGTCATTTTGTAGCAGCAATGGAGCAAGTACTTGATGTTTACAAACGGCCATATGATAAAGCAAGGCCAGTGGTATGTATGGATGAAACTCCAAAGCAATTGATAAAAGAGGTTCGTAAGTCATTACCAATAAGACCTGGATTTGAAAAAAAGGTGGATTATGAGTATTCCCGTTCCGGGGTGTGCAATGTTTTTATGGTAAATGAGCCCCTTGCAGGAAAGCGTTTCACCAAAGTTACCAACCAGAGAACCAAGAATGACTGGGCAATATTGGTCCGTTTTATTTGTGACAAGCTATATCCTGCGGCAGAAATGATAACATTAGTGATGGATAATCTGGCTTCACACAGTGCTGCTGCGTTATATGAAACCTTTGAACCTTCTGAGGCAAAAAGAATATGGGATCGTCTGGAATTTGTATATACGCCAAAACATGGTAGTTGGTTAAATATGGCTGAAATAGAATTGAACGTATTGACAAAACAATGCTTGAACAGAAGAATTGACAACATAAAAACGGTCAGAGAAGAAGTGAAGGCCTGGCAAAACCACAGAAACAATAAAGACGCAAGAATAAAATGGCAGTTTACAACAAAAGACGCTAGGGTGAAATTACATCGACTTTATCCGTCAATACATAATTGACATAACACTAGTGTCCGACTAAAATAATAAATAAGAGGGATACTCCCCAAAGGTTTCCACCAATGTTGTAATTTGGTTTTTGCTAAAACACGTACAACATGGGTAAAATTACGGAAATAAAATTAGTCGGACAGCCGATTTTCAAACAGATTATGAATTTAGTAGATAAAGTTGACATACAAGGGTTGCTCCGTAAGCACGAGAGTGATTACTATTACAAGTCACTCAAGACGCACACACACCTATTTACGATGCTGTTCGGGATACTTAGCCGATGTGATTCGATGACCGAGATATGCGAAGGATTGCGGGCCATGGGCGGTAAGTTTAATCATCTTGGAATGGATCAGGCACCAGCAAAGAGTACGGCATGTGACGGATTGCGCAACAGGAATCATAAGTTTTTTGAAGATCTGTATTTTACCCTAGCGTGAGTTTATTATAAAACTCAATTTACAAAATTTATTCACCAATGAAATCGATTGAATATCAGTCAGATATATTTGCATTTTTTGATGAGAAGTGTGTATACACTAACTAATGTTAATAACTAATTTTGCAATGAATTAATATGTAGTGGATAATTGTATTTATATATCATTAGTATATACCAATTATGGCTACAATTCAAAGCAAGACAACAAAGGGTTACAAGTACTGGTATATTGTAGAGTCCAGAAGAGTTAACGGCAAACCAAGACCGATTGTTCTGGCTTATCTTGGCAAAGCAGATGACCTGTTAAAACGCCTGCAGGGACTTCATACACATAAACTCAAGTCATATTCTCATGGTGGTGTCAGCGCCTTAATAGATGTTGCAGCACGTCTGGATATTATCAGCATTTTGAATAAGTATGTTAAATCTTCCCGCCAATATGTTGCAGACAAGCCGGTAAGGAATAATTTAACCACAGGCATCACCTTTGTTCTGGGAGCCATCGGGCGTGTATGTATGCCTACCAGTAAGATGGGATGGTGGAACTGGGCAAAGACCACATCTGTAGAATATCTTCTGCGCTGTAATTTGAGCAAGGTTGACAGTCAGCATTTTTGGGATTTAATGGACAGCTTTCCGGAAGATGCCATATCTTCTGCCGAGCAGGAAATATTGACACGTTTGCTTGAAGTCTATAAGATCCGTACAGATACCTTGTTTTATGACACGACCAATTTTTTCACCTACATCGACACCACGAACGATCACTGTGATATTGCCCAACGAGGCAAGAATAAGCAAAAAAGAGATGACCTGCGACAAGTGGGCCTTGCCATGGTTGTCAGCAAAGAAGACTATATCCCTTTGTTTCATCACAGTTATCAGGGCAATCTACAGGATGTCACCGTTTTCAAAGAGGTCATCGGGAAGATTAAAGACCGCATGCTATCATTAGGGCTGAACCAGGATACTCATACATTGGTTTTCGATCGCGGGAACAACTCGAAGAAGAATCTTGATATTGTGAACAGCTTAGGGTTCTATTATGTGGGAGCCTTAACACCTTATCATCATACAGAGATCATTGAAAGGGCAACGGAAGCGATGTCCACCATAAGAATAATCAATGAGTCATTGGCTGTATATCGTGAAAAAAGCACGATATGGGAAGATGAAAAAACGATCCTGGTATTTATATCAGATCGGTTAAAGGCAGGCCAGATCCGGGGCGTATATCAAAGCCTTGCTAAAAAGCAAGAGAGTCTTAAAAAACTTCAGCAGGCGCTTGCAAACCCAAGTGGAAAAAAACGGAACCGGGAGGAGTTAGAAAAAAAGATCAAAACCATAGCAGCGGGTCAATACTTAAAAGATATCCTTAAATGGAAATTGATTCAGACAGGAGAAGGAAAATACTATCTGGACTACAAGATTGATCAGGAGCAACTACACCATGTTGAAGAGAAACTTGGCTTCAGGATTATTATGACTAACAGGCATGAATGGACCAGTCAGGATATTATTACCGCGTATTATGGCCAATCTAAAATTGAACATGCTTTCAGGAACATGAAGAACCCATATCATTTAGCCCTGAAGCCTCAGTATCACTGGACCAACCAGCAGATAAAGGTGCATTATTTTATCTGTGTGATTGGATATCTGTTATCCAGTATTATCTGGAGAGAGGCAAGGTTAAAGGCCAGTTATACCGGAAGTCTGGATAATTTATTGGATATGCTCAATAATATCAGACTTGGAACAATGTTAGAGGAATCGAAAAAGACCGGTAAACCAAAAGCCACTTATATGCTTGAGCAGATGACCGAAGCTGAGAATAAGATTATAACCGCTTTAGGTATAGAAAACGTCCACAATCAACAACCCAAAATCAAAGATGTTGGTGTATACAAATAAATGATCACTATCTTTATGTTTACCTGTATGTTACAGCGTTTTAGACCTCATCCCGTGATAAACTCACGCTAGAGCATAAGCCGGGTGAGCTTTACGTTCGTGGCATCGTTCGTCCGAAACACGCATTGAGAAAAGACTTGCAGCAACTTCGGGAAGAAAATGAAGAGAGCGGGCAGAAGAATATGAAGATTGCAGCACTTCCACTCTTACCACTTCCCCGGAGTAATGCCTGAGCGAGTTTACTGGCAGAACTATTGATAGGTAAATATGTCTATCATCTTCCTTTTCACCGCTCAATCGCGATGTTTAAGCTTGCAGGAGTATTTATCCCGGCATCGACTGTAAATGGATGGTTTGGCGGGAGTAGCGATTTACCCACCTCTAAGAGTAGTCAACTCTTCATTGTTCATCAATTTTTCAGGGTTGATTTGAAGTTTCTTAATTTCTTCATAATTGTACGTTTTAAGATTTTAAACAATCATTTTGCCAGTCTGCCAAACTGATTAAAATAAAATATCTTTGCCATTAACCTCCTTTCTGTTATGGAAAGGTCCGGGCAGATGGCTCGGGGCAAAGGGTATGGGGTGAGGGATCAAGAACGATATTATCTTCTACAATTGTTTTATTTCTTTTGCACCCTGCCCTCAGCCGTATGCTCCCTGCTTTAAACTGCCCTTTTCTTTCAAAATATTCATATAATACAATACAAATTTCGGCTATGTCGTTGAAAATAATTGGTAATAAACCAATCAAAAACCGTCAAAAATCATCAAAAATCGTCATCAACCTGAACCCTTCAAGATCAACTATTGTTCTTAGCTGTTTTTAAATATGGCGGAATGCCAAGAGCATAATAAATATCTTTTTGTACTCTGGGAAAGATCAAACCGGTAGGCAGTACTATTTTTGCATTATTAATTCTGTTTTTAAGTGTATTCCAACAAACCGCATATTCGTCTGCGAGCTCCACCCTGGTCTTTGGTTCAAGGACCAGAGATTCTATAAAAGGATCGAAGGCTCTCATTTACAATTAATACCGGTTTAAGAACATAAAAAATTCCTGGTTATAGACTATACCCTGCAGATATATTGTAATCTAACCTGTAGTTTTATAGTCTGAATTCGAAAGCACTTGTATCTGTGATCCCTCGAATAAAACTAAAATTCCCATAATCTAACTTCAAATTTGGCATGCTTCCGCCTCGTCAGTCCCAGGTATTGAAACTGGCAAAACACACATAATCAGCCATTTCCAACAAATCTGTTCTAACGGTTAATTATAAATACTTAGTTTAATATCAATTGGTGCCAATTTGTTACCCTGATTAACAAACTTTTTTTCAATAATTTGAAAAAAAGTTATTAATTTGAATAATATAAGTTTATTCTTCCGGTAAATTGCCAGTTATTGTGAAAGAATATTCAGACAATGAGATAATCGAATACCTGAGAAACAGTCTGGATCATTGATCAATCAGGCTTCTGATTGGTTTTATAAACCTGTAAATCAACCTGCTGTTACCGGTAATAATATCAGCCGTGCCATCCATTTCATGAATGAACCTGATCTTTTCCCTGTATGTTGATGTCATTCCTTCGGTCAGCTCAATATCGGCAATAAATCCTTCTTCCCCCGGTACCTGCGAAACCAAATAGATCCTCCCTTTCAGCACT
>JAHFZE010000062.1 GCA_020854785.1 Methanomethylovorans sp. | reverse complement strand
GGACTTCAAAAAAGGCGTATATAATGTACTGGTGGCAACTTCTGTGGCAGAGGAAGGATTGGACATACCCTCGACAGACCTTGTTGTCTTTTATGAACCGATCCCTTCCGAAATAAGGAGCATACAGCGTAAGGGCAGAACAGCAAGAAAACATGCAGGCAGGGTCGTGGTACTCGTCACCAAAGGTACCAGGGACGAAGGTTATTACTGGAGCAGCCTGTCCAAGGAACGCCGGATGCAGAGCAATATGAAGGAGTTGCAGGAGATCATGTCTGCAAATGCCACTACTTTGGAACAATATATCCCACAAAAGACCGAAAAAGATCAAAAACAATTGTCGGAATTCCATGGTAAAAACATAAGGGTAATTATGGATCACCGGGAAGTGCGCAGCCAGGTTGCCAGGGAGCTTGAAAAGCTTGGGGTGGATATCGATGTAGAGACCCTGGAAGTAGGAGATTATGTGATCAGCGAAAGGATCGCTATCGAAAGAAAGAGCGCAGAGGATTTTGTCAGTTCTCTCCTGAACAACACTTTGTTCGAGCAGATCTCCAATATCTCACGCTCCTATCAAAAGCCTGTCCTGTTGATCGAGGGTGAGGGCTTGTTCTCAGCACGCCAGATAAGCCCCAGATCGATACATGGAACTCTTGCCTCCATAGGAATAGACTTTGGAATATCGATATTCTACACGAGGGATGCTGAAGATAGTGCTATGCTCATCCAGACCCTTGCAAAAAGAGAACAATCTGATGAACAAAGGGAAATAAAGATCCATGGAAAAAAGGCCTCTCAGATGTTATCAGAACAGCAGGAATACATAGTTTCTGCCATAAACGATATCGGACCGAAAGCCGCAAAAAGCCTTCTTAAGCATTTCGGAAGCGTGGAGAATGTGATGAAGGCAGAATACGAAGAGTTGATAAAGGTCCGAAATATTGGACCCAAGACCGCTGCGAGGATAAGAGAAGTAGTGTCAGGGAACTATAAAGGATAAGCTGTAGCTTGATATTAATCCCCTTTAACAGGATTACTTCTTCAGCCTGTCTATTATATCCAGGCTTTGTTCAATAAGTTCAAGCAACTCCTTGATCTTACGTGGATCCTGTTCCTGCTGCATGGACTGCGCAAGCATAATGGTTTTTTTGATCAGCATATCTTCCAGTTCCTGTAAAGAACTTGCAGGAACCGGCTTTGATCCGGCTGGAACTTCTGGGCCCATATGAGCTATATTATTGACCCCTGCAGGCAGACCACCCGAAGAAGGGACCACATTTACTGAGGAAGCAACTTGCTGTTTACCCTCTGTATTGGCAGGAAACTCAGAAGAAAGGCCCTTCTTTTTTTCCGGGAATTTTTCCTGTGCCTGAGCAGAAGGTTTTTGTCCTGTATCACATACAGGGCAGATCACATTGCCTTTATACCTGAACAATGGAGCCCCGCATTCTGCACAGTGCTGTGCCAGCATGGTGCCACCTATCTCAAGCATCCGTGAGATCTTGCTTATTGATTCTTCATCCTTTTGACTCATGTATTCCTCCGTTACGTCATTGATATATTACCAATGAAAGTCTTTTTATACCATATAATGGTTTAGTTGTAACTTGATTATCTTATTTTAGTGATAAGTCATCTGAAGGTGATTTGTATGGCAAATGATTTTAAAGATGTTATAAACCAGTGTATACAGATATTAGAGCAGATCGCAAATGACAGTTCTGTTCCAAGGAATATAAGGCGTTCTGCAAGTGATGTGCTGACCACACTGAAAAATGAGGGGGAGCCTCTGTTCATGAGGACAACGGCAAGCATTTCTATCCTGGAAGATATCAGCAATGATCCAAACATCCCATTACACACCCGTACTCTGATATGGAATGTTGCAAGTCAGCTTGAAACCATTCCTGTAGATGATTAATACTTCCTTTTAAAGGAATATGGATGTAATCCTGTAAGGAAGACATCCTCTTAAAACCATTTCTGAATTTATGTTTTGTAGGCTTCGGATGATCGGGGCCCTTTAAGAAGAAATATTTACTGAAATAACCCCTTGTAGTTGCAATTATAAAAAATATATGGTCGGATCTTGATCCGAAAGAAGGGACCATGATAAAAAATATCATAGAACATATCAGAGAAGAGCTGGAAGAAAAAGACAAAGCCCGAGAGCAGGGTATAACGCTGTCAAGGGAAGTAGTACGCAATTGCAGGGTAGCGATGCAGCACGTCCATAAGATGGAACTTGAACGGGCATATTCCATGATCCAAACTGCAAGAGAAAACATAAAAAAAATGAACTCGGTCCTTAAAGATCAGCCTGATCTATATTATGGGGGTTTTGTGGAACATGCCCAGCAGGAATTTACAGAATGCAGCGTCATATATGCACTTGTTTCTGGAAAAGGCATCCCTGAGCCTGAAGAATTGAAAGTTGAACCTGTGGCGTATCTCAATGGATTAGGAGATGTCGGAGGAGAGATAAAAAGACATATACTCGATCTGATACGCAATGGGATGCTGGATGAAGGAGAGAGATATCTGAACATCATGGAAGAATTATACACAGGTTTGATGTTATTCGATTACCCGGATGCTATGACACATGGACTTCGGGCAAAGACAGACAGATTGCGTCTGCTACTGGAGATAGCACGAGGAGAACTCACAGCAGCGGTCAGACAACAAAAACTTGAAATGGCTATGCAAGCGCTTGAAAATCAATTCTTATCTCGTAAATAAACAAATAAATAATATTGCACCGAATTAACCATCATCTTAGAGGACATCACTATGAGATTCAACCCTGAAGATATCAAAACAGCCGCTAAAGAAGACTTTGATGCTGCGTGGAACAATGGCAGACAATATGTGAAAAGATCAAACATCAACCAGGGATACCCACACATGGAGCTTAACTATGGCAAAGTGCATCCCGTCTACGAGACCATATCCCGCCTGAGAGAAGCGTATCTGCGTATGGGCTTTCACGAGATGATGAATCCTCTTATAGTCGATGAGAAAGAAGTACACAAACAGTTCGGGCATGAAGCACTTGCAGTCCTTGACAGATGTTTCTATTTAGGAGGACTGCCCAGGCCCAACGTAGGCATATCCGATGAACGGATCGCCATGATCAAAGGAATGATCGGGGATATTGGCGAGGAAGGCATCGAAAAGATCAGGAAGATACTTCATTCTTATAAGAAAGGCGATATTGAAGGAGATGACCTGGTACCTGAAATGTCAATGGAACTGGGTGTTTCTGACTCGCTTATAGTGGAAATGATAGACCAGGTTTTCCCTGAGTTCAAGGAATTGGCACCTGTATGTGGCCGAAAGACATTGCGTAGCCATATGACCTCCGGATGGTTCATAAGTCTGTCAGGCATGCTGGAACGTGCTGAACCCCCTTTTAATTTATTCTCCATAGATCGCTGTTTCAGAAGAGAACAGGCTGAAGATGCTGCACGTCTCATGACATATTATTCAGCTTCATGTGTCATCATGGACGAGGATGTAACGGTAGACCATGGAAAAGCGGTTGCTCAAGGTCTTCTGGCACAGTTCGGCTTTGAAAAGTTCAGGTTCAGACCTGATGAAAAGAGAAGCAAGTACTATGTACCTGATACGCAGATAGAGGTATTTGCATATCATCCAAAGCTGGTGGGTTCAAAGACAAAGTATTCGGACGGCTGGGTCGAAATTGCTACCTTCGGAATATATTCACCTACCGCACTTGCAGAGTATGAGATACCCTATCCTGTTATGAACCTGGGCCTTGGAGTGGAAAGACTTGCCATGATCCTGTATGGTGCCATGGATGTACGTTCCCTTACATATCCGCAGATACCACAGTATTCTCCATGGAGCATGCAGGACAGTGAACTTGCAAAGATGGTCTATGTGGAAAAAACACCTGCTACCCCTGAAGGAGAACAGATACTTACTGCTATAGTAAAACAATGTGAATTACATGGTTCCGAACCCAGTCCCTGTGAATTCCCTGCATGGGAAGGCACGGTCTATGGCAGAAAAGTGAAAGTGTCAGTCGTGGAGCCCGAAGAGAACACTAAGCTATGTGGTCCGGCAGCTTTCAATGAGGTTCTGGCGTTTAAGAGCGACATTATGGGATTGCCCAATAATAAGAAGTGGGAAGAAGCTTTTGAAAATGATTCCGCAAGGACAGGCATAAGGTTTATAGATGCCTTTGCCGCTCAGTCGGCGTGGGAGATCGAAGAAGCTGCAAAGAATGGCGAAAGAGTGGTTGAAACCAGAGTGAGGATAGTAAAAGTGCCTTCGGAGATCAATATAAGGATCAAGCCCCTGGCCCAGCGTTACATCACCAGCAATAACAAGAAGATAGATATTCGTGGACCGGTTTTCACAACTGTAAGGGCAGAGATCGAATGATCCTGCCTGTTGAACCTTGATCCAAAAGAAAACTAGGAAGCCAAAAATAGAAAAGAGGCTTAAGAGAATGCCCCAAAATACAACTTACTTTACCTTGCATCAAAGAAGGGCATTTCCTCCGCATCTACCTTAGCAGCCTTACACATCTGATTGCAGGTAACACGGCGCACCCTTGCTATGAACCTGGGTTCAAGCTGTATACGCAACATGGTCATTTCGCGTTCCTCATAATAGATATCATTGCTTTGGACCATTCTGTGAGTGATCACCTGATGCCTAAGCACTTTTGCTACGATACCCATAGTGCCTCCGCGCAGATCGTCCGGACTTACATGAGTGACGAATATGAAGTCGCCTATATTGGCTTTGTAAGCTGCGAAGAAATTGTTCGGACTGCGTACTTCAATGGTGAGGGGATGGCGATTCCGTAGCTCGGAAATCACACGCTCGGACATACCTGTTAATGCAATGTACTCCATGCTATCACCCATACATGGGGAACTCTTTCCTCGGTGCAGGCTGCTGCTCGGTCGACTTTACATCCTCTGCAAGTCTCTGCAT
>JAHFZE010000091.1 GCA_020854785.1 Methanomethylovorans sp. | reverse complement strand
TTCTCAAGTGCTTGTCAGAATAGGCACACCTTTCAAGGATGTGGTAGAGGCATGTGGAGGTTATCCCAGTGAATCAGGAAAGCTTATTGCTAACGGTATGAGGACCGGGGTTGCCCAGTACACTGACGAAGTCCCGGTAACGAAGACAACCACACGTATCTCTTTCCAGAAACCGGAAGACATCTCAAGGGATGAAGCTATTGCCTGTACCCATTGTGCAGCATGTGTGGATGTATGCCCTGTGGAATTGATCCCCAGCAGACTCGCAGTCCAGGCAGATCAGGGTCGGTTCGATGAATGTCGCAAGATGCATATAGAAAATTGCATTGAATGTGGGAAATGTGCTATAGTATGCCCTTCCAAAATACACATATTGCAGTTGATCAGGTATGCCAAGGATGCTGTTGAGATGGCTTATGAAGATCTGCCTCCGAAAGAATCTTCGAACCTTAAGCTTGGTTGTGCCTGTGGAGGTGAATAAATGACCTTTACTATATCAGCTCCTCCTCATAGAAAGTCTCCGATCCATTTCAGATCCATTATGTGGAGCAAGGTATTGGCCCTTCTACCTGTGAGCCTTGTATCAATATATTTCTTCGGTCTGCCTGCTTTGAGCATAATCCTTGCAGGTACCCTTGCTGCAGTTATCACAGAGGCCGGCATACAGAAGATCTTCAATAATAAGCTCACTATAAAAGACGGGAATGCGGTCTTGATAGGATTAATGCTTTCTCTTGTAATGCCCCCGGAAGCCCCTCTATGGTTACCGGTAGTAGGCTCCTTCTTTGCTATATCCATTGGTAAACACGCTTTTGGCGGAATAGGTTCCTATGTGTTCAATCCTGTACTTGCTGCATGGATATTCATTAGAAGCTCTTGGCCCAATCTTATGGCCCCAATTTCAACTCCCCATGTGGGACAGTTCTCTGATTTCATTCTTGAAAATGGTGCGGGCTTACTTGTAGATGTTTCTCCCATTGCTCTTATAGGTGGAGTATACTTGATCTATAAAGGATATATGGAATGGAGAGTGCCATTAGCATTTTTCCTTACGATGGTCCTATTCCCTCAGACGCTGAATGTTTTGTTTGCGGCTGTTGAGTTGATCAGAGCAGGGGTCTTGAATCCACTTATGTATCTGTCCCTGATGTTCAAATTCCTTGATCCAAGCATCGAATTGAATTATTCGATGATAGGTGCAGTTTTCTTTGGAATTCTTTTCATTGCCACTGACACTCCAACATCCCCGGTCACTAAGACAGGTCGCCTCATCTATGGAGTCGTATGTGGTCTCTTGGTATCAATATACGGCTATTTCGGAAATTACGTGGCTGGAACGTTCTATGGGTTATTCTTGGCAAACTGTTTGTCCTCATTCATCGAAACTACTACTCTTCCTGCCTCTTTTGGCAGTGAGGGTATGATTGGCAAGTTGTATAGGCGCCTCACAGACAAACTGCCTTCAAGCTTAAAGATGGGGGTGCTATCTGATGACTGACAATAATAGAGATTTTATCGTCATTGTTGGTAAACTGGTGCTTATAGCTGCTGTGGCGGCAACACTTCTGGGGATCACGTATGTACCAACTCAGGAACAGCTAAAGGAAAATATCGCAAAGGCCAGGGAGCAAAAACTATTAGAAGTAATGCCCCAGGCAGCAACCTTTGATCCGGTATACGGTGATACAATAATCAATGAAGATGGAGATAAGGAGATATTATATTACCTTGCCAAGGACGGATCTGGTAATCTCGTAGGTTATGCATTCTTTAAGCGGCAACCAGGATCACAGAATATTATAGAGGTTGCAGGTGGCGTAAACTCTGATTTTACTCAGATCACAGGTATGAGCGTGCTCTCCCACTCCGAGACTCCGGGACTGGGAGCTAGGATAATTGAACCGGCTTTCAGGCAACAATTCAATGGTATTCCTCTAAGCCAGCTCAAACTTTCAAGTTCTGGTGGCAGCATAGATTCCATTACCGGCGCTACTATCTCTTCACAGGCTGTAATAGACGCTATGAGTTCCAAGGTCGATTCAATAAAAAGGACAGAGGGGTAAGGTGAGTAAAATGAATCCTTTAAGTGAGTTCATCAGAGGTATTACACGGGATAACCCAATATTCGGTCTTGTACTGGGTCTCTGTCCCACTCTGGCAGTTACAACATCAGTAGAAAATGCAATTGGTATGTCGGCAGGCACTGCTTTTGTGCTAGTGTTCGCAAATCTTTTCGTCTCGCTCCTGAGAAAGCAGATCCCTTCGACTGTAAGACTTCCAATATTCATTATAATCATAGCCACATTTGTGTCCATTGTGGATATGATAATGGAGGCATACTCACCTTCAATGTATGCCGCGCTGGGAGTGTTCATACCTCTTATAGTGGTTAATTGTATAATCATCGGGCGTGCAGAGGCATATGCAAATAGGAATGGTCCATTCTATTCGGTCATTGATGCACTTGGTATATCCACAGGCTTCTTGCTCGTTCTGATGCTTATAGGTGGTATACGTGAACTACTGGGAAGCGGACAGATAGTGACCTTTGGTCACACTCTCATTACTCTGCCTGTAGATCCCTCGGTCACCAATATGATCCTGCCTCCCGGAGCTTTCCTTACCATAGGTATTCTGATGGCTATAATAAATTACCAGAAAGAAAAGAAACGTGCAAGAGGTGAATAAAATGGCAGATACATCCCTTTTCACCATTTTCATGGAAGGTGTGTTCATTAAGAACTTCCTTCTTATCCAGTTCCTTGGATTGTGCTCTTTCGTGGGTGTGACAAAAGATGTCAAAAGTGCTGCGGGTATGTCTGGAGCTGTCGTTTTTGTAATGACCATGGCATCTACCGCTTCTTATCTTATATACACTTACTTATTAGTACCATTGAAAATGGAATTTCTCTCTCTAATAAGCTTCATCGTCGTTATTGCGGCCCTTGTGCAGCTTGTTGAGTTCGTGGTCAGGAAAAATATGCCTCCTCTCTATCGTTCCCTTGGTATATACCTCCCCCTGATCAGTACGAACTGTGCGGTGCTTGGTGCTGTACTGCTGAATGTAAGATCAGATTATGGATTTGCACAAAGCGTGTTGTTCGGTCTTGCAGCAGGTATAGGATACACCATCGTAATGTTGATGATGTCGGCTATCCGGGAACGTTCCACACTTGTGAGCATCCCTTCTGCGATCAGGGGTCTTCCTCAGGCATTCCTTATCGCCCTGATGCTCTCTATGGCTTTCGTTAATTACTTCTGGGTGATACCAATATGAACCTAACTGCTTTACTGATACAATCCGTAGCCATCCTCGGGGGTCTGGGACTTGCTGTAGGAGTTATACTAATAATTGCTTCCCGTAAGTTCAAGGTTGAAACTAATCCTCTGGTAGATGAGATACTGAGCGTACTGCCTGGTGCCAATTGCGGAGCATGTGGCTATGCTGGCTGTTCTGACTTCGCCCAGAGGGTAGTGGACGAGGATGCTCCGATCAATGGTTGTCCTGTTGGCGGATTTGAGGTTGCCAAGCAGATCGGAGGGATCATGGGGCAGGAAATTGCAGAGGGAGAAAAAGAATATCCTTTTGTGCTCTGTAACGGTGGAGTGAATTGCATCAACAGGTTCGAATATGTGGGTATAGAGGACTGTAAAGCCGTGATGATGCTATCGGATGGAGAAAAAGGCTGCAATTTCGGCTGCATGGGTCGTGGTACATGTGTACGTGCCTGCCCATTTGGTGCTATGTCTATAGGGGAAGATAAACTTCCACATGTTAATAAGAACCTATGTACAAGCTGTGGACTCTGTATATCCTCTTGTCCGAACGATATACTTGTTTTTGCAAAGGAATCTGAGCAGGTACATGTCAAGTGCCGTTCTCATGATAAGGGAAAGGATGTTAAGGCTGCATGTACAGTTGGATGCATCGCATGTAAGATATGTGAAAAGAGCTGTCCTGTACAGGCAATAAAAGTTACTGATTTCCTGGCCGAGATCGATCAGGCTAAATGTACTGCCTGTGGCATATGTGTGGAAAAATGTCCACAGCACACAATAGAATTAAGAGGTGTACTATGACATACAAGACATCTGTAGGATTGAACGAAAATGTTGTTGCAGCTTTATGCTATGTGGGTTTCTGGTTCACAGGCATACTTTTTCTATTAATAGAGCGGCAGAACAAGTTCGTCCGTTTTCATGCAATGCAGTCAGTTATGGTATTCATACCTCTGGCCCTGATAGTATTCCTGGTCGGCTGGATACCCTATTTTGGATGGGTGATCGCTGACTTTGCAGGTTTCCTCTGTCTCTTTTTGTTGCTGGCCTTCGTCATAATGGCATACAGGGGAGCAAAGTTCAAAATACCCATTGTGGGCAAATATGCCTATGATTCAGTCTACAACAACAAGTAAAGGTGTTGTGCTACACAACATCCACTTTCCTATTTGATTTTCACGTTTTCCTATAGCTGGCTTCGAAAGTTTAAAAAATACCTATCGCTATCTAAGCAATACGCATTTTCTGGAAGGGAGGGTAAATCATTAAAGAAGAGATATGGATCGAAAAATACAGGCCTATGAGACTTGATGATGTTGTCGGTCAAACAGAGGCAATAGAAAGGCTCAAATCCTATGTAAAGAGTCGAAACCTTCCACACTTGCTTTTCTCTGGTCCCCCGGGAGTAGGGAAAACAGCAACAGCTGTTTCCATTGCAAAGGAGCTATTTGCCGATTCATGGAGAGAGAACTTCACTGAATTAAATGCATCCGATGAAAGAGGGATCGATGTTGTACGCACGAAGATCAAGAACTTTGCTAAGACATCACCTATCGGTGGGGCAGATTTCAAGATAATTTTCCTTGATGAGGCCGATGCTCTGACATCGGACGCTCAGGCGGCGCTAAGAAGAACTATGGAACGCTATACCAACAATTGCCGTTTTATCCTTTCCTGTAACTATTCTTCAAAGATCATAGAACCCATACAGTCAAGGTGCGCAGTTTACAGATTCCGTCCTCTCTCAGATGATGCTGTGACCGAGCGTGTGCTTTTTGTTGCCAGTAATGAAGGGATAGAAGTTGCAACAGACGGCATGGAAGCTATCAAGTATGTAGCCCAGGGGGATATGCGCAAGGCCATTAATGCATTGCAGGCCGCTTCTCTTGTTGATAAGATAGTACACAAAGATACCATTTATAAGATCACTGCCACAGCTCGCCCTGAACAGATCACAGATCTTATCAATACTGCCCTCAGTGGTAATTTCATGGCTGCTCGCAAACATCTGGATGAGCTTCTTCTTGACCAGGGCCTCTCAGGTGAAGATGTGGTGGGTCAGATCTATCGAGCTATGTTCAATATATCCGTTCCTCAGGAGAAAATGGTAGAGCTTATTGATGTCATAGGAGAGGTGGATTTCAGAATAGCTGAAGGGGCAAATGAAAGGATCCAGCTTGAAGCACTGATAGCACATTTTACATTAAGGGGAAGAAATTAAAATGGCAGTTGTACAATTATTAACAGATCTCTTTGATAGTTTTCCTCACTGGCTTGCAACTATTTTGATAAGTTGTATGCCAGTGGCGGAGCTGAGAGGCGCCATACCTGTTGCACTACTTCAGTACCAAATGCATCCAGCAGAAGCCTACATTCTTGCAGTGGTAGGTAATATGATCCCTGTGATACCTCTTCTGCTATATCTGGAACCGGTTTCTAATTATCTGAGAAGGTTCAGGTTCTGGGACAAATTCTTTGATTGGCTTTTTACCCGTACCCATCGTAACCATTCAGCCAGAATTGAAAAATATGGCTCATTAGGCTTAGCTATCTTTGTTGCCATTCCACTGCCGGTAACAGGTGCATGGACCGGATGTGCAGCAGCCTTTGTTTTTGGTATAGGTTTCAGGCATGCGCTTATGGCTATAACTGCTGGTGTCCTTATTGCAGGCGTGGTGGTAACAACAGTTACCCTCGGGGGCATAAGTATATTTACACTGTTTGTATAAAAAAATTAAACTGTATTATTTGAACATTTTCTTGGAAAGCATGTCCTTTGCCAAGGCAATGTCCTCAGACTTTACAGTTTTTCTTCCGGCATGTTCAGCAAGCTTGATCGCTTCTCTTGAAATGTCCAATCCATAATCTTCGAGTATTTCAGAAAGGGCCATTGCTGCAGATTCGCTAACCCTTTGAGAACCAGCACTTCTTATGAGCCTTTCTATCGGTGCAAGTGGTATTATTGTCAATTCTTATCCTCCTTGGTATGCCAATTTCAGATTATGTTCCTATTAAGTATTTGATTACAAAAATAAATTATAAATAGTTATCTTAGGTGGTTTATATTGAATTAGTGTCTTTAAGCGTTGAACAAGGGTTCATTAAGGCGAATATGCTATAAATAATGTACCTTATCACAATGATCTCTGTTTTGTGGTATAATGGTTATAAAAAAAGAGTTGATAGTGTGTGCCATCACTCTGTTCCGAACTTCTTAAGCTTTATGGCAATATCCTTACCAAGCCTCTGGCATTCTTTTAGATCTTTTTCTTCGGGAACATACTGTACTCTGAGGACCGGATCTACTACTTTCATACCAGCCTCCCTCATTTTTTCTGCTATCATTACAGGCGCTTCACCACTCCATCCATATGAACCGAATGCAGATCCCACTTTTCCTTCTACTCCTTCAGCTATTAATGCATCAAGGAACTTTGAAATGGGTTCCAGCATTTTATAGTAGAAAGTCGATGAACCCACAGCTATACCATCATAGCCAGCAGCATCTTTTGGTTCCCATTCATAGAAGTTGTCGACCCTTACTTCTATATGTTTCTGCTTGGCTCCTTCGGCTATAGCCTCTGCCATCATCCGGGTGCTCCCCTGTGTACTTAGATAAACTATTGCAAGTTTTACCATTAGATGATCCCCTGTTTTATTATAAAGGACTTTGATGGAAATACTACTCAAATAGTCCCCTTTCTAAATGGATAGTATTCTCTGATAAACTTTTCCGGAAAAGCATATGATATGTTTATTGCCTATCAGGTATATCATGCACTAAAGATCCGGTGCAAGGAGGTCATGGATGAATGACAAATATGCGCCTCATATTGAAGAGCTGGCAAAGGCGCTTGATGGTATAGATCAAGATGATATACAAAATGAGCTGGATAAACTTCTCAGGTTCCGTGTACCTCTCGAAGAGGCAAAAAGAACTGTTCTAAATAAATTCAGCTTAAAAGAGGCTCGTGAGATCAGGATCAAGGATATTTCCAAAGCACCAAATAGTTTCACTTTGAAAGGCAGGATCACATCCCTCGAGAAAAAAAATTTTGTCCTTAAGGGTGAAACCGTGGATCTCTATTCGGGTAAGATCGTAGATGAAACAGGGGTTTGCTTGTTCACTGCCTGGAGTGATTTTTGTTTGAACGTGGGGGACATTATCAGGGTGCGCAACGCCTACATAAAGTTTTGGAACAATCGCCCAGAACTTAACTTTGGACAACGTTCCATTGTGGAAAAGCTCCCAGAAGATTCTTTCATACCCAGTAACGAACAGTGTTTCGCTCAAACCAAAAAGATCATCGAAATAAACTCATCTGATATGCTGGTAAGTTCGCAGGGCATAATCACTGAACTTTATCACAGGGTTATCAATATCAAAGGTAAAGATACTACCATAATAGAAGGTGTCATTGCAGATGAGACCGGTAAACTTCCTTTTAGTTCGTGGGTGCCCATGGATGGGTTAGACATCGGTAATGCTATCAGTTTCAAGGCTGCCCACGTGAGACTTTTCAGAGGAATTCCATCTTTAAATTTTACCTATGGTACTTCATGGGAACTACTCCCTGATAACAAATGTCTTTTTTCCAAAAATGTTATCATAACTGATGAACCAACTTCTATTCCCATTGCCTCTGTTCTTGAAAAGGACGGCATTTTTGACGTAGTGGTCACAGGAAACATCATTTCCGTGCGTCCGGGCTCAGGCCTGATTGAAAGGTGTCCTGTTTGTAGCCGTGTTATACAGAGCAATGTTTGCAGGGCACATGGCAATGTGGTGGGTGTCAAAGATATGCGAATAAAGGCAATACTTGACGATGGTACAGGAGCTGTCTATATCATGTTGAACAAAGAACTCTCAGAGATCGTTTATGGAAGATCTATGGACGAAGCTGAGAACATCATGAAGGTATCCTTGTCAAAAGATGCTGTTTATGAGAGTATGAAACGATCTTTGATAGGTACTTATCTAACTGTAAGAGGCAACTCATCAAAGAGCGAGTTCGGTACGACCATTGTTGCGAGATCTGCCTGGATCCCGGAAGATGATCTTCTTTGCCGCCTTGAGCTTCTAATGTTGAAATTGTCAGAGGATGTTTGATATGATGGCCGAGAGGGAAATAGCCCAGAGGCTGTTCGCAAAAGAGTTCAATGGTTCTACTCTTAGCCTAACAAGTGTTCTTAGTGATGATGTTCCTGATTTGAATTCTCCAAATCTGCTGATCTCCCCAACTGGTGTGCGTATCAACCGGGTCTTTGTGGTCGGAGTTATCACAGAAGTAGAAAATCTGGGTTCAGAAACAGGAAAAGAGCGTGATCTCTGGAGAGCTCGGATAGCAGATCCAACTGGGGTCTTTATCCTATATGCAGGTCAATACCAACCGGAAGCTGCTATCTTTCTTTCAACCGTGGAAGTGCCTTCTTATGTTGCTGTAGTAGGCAAAGCGAGGATATACGAACCTGAAAAAGATTCGGTATTCATCTCCATAAGGCCAGAAGAGATCAACAATGTAGGAAGTAACATCAGGGACAGATGGATAGTAGACACAGCAAAATTGACATTAAAAAGGCTTGATATGTTAAATGAGGTGTTTTTAGATCAGCAACAAGGGAAAGATCTGAAAAATGACGTGAAACTAAAAGGAATAGATCCTGACTTAAATGAAACTATTCTGGATGCAATTGAATTCTATGGTACAGATCAGAACTATATATCTGATTTTAAACAAAGTTTGCGTACAGCCCTTCTTTCCATTAAGGAAAATGCAGGAACAGAAATGCAGCAAAAGGATAATGCTGAAAATGTGATCTTTGAGTTGTTCAAAGAACTTGACAGCGGCAAAGGCGTGCAGTATAGTTCCCTAGTGAAAGAACTGGAGTCAAGAGGGATTTCGGAAGAGGTGGCAGATATCGGTATAAGGTCTCTCCTTGATAAAGGAGAGTGCTATGAACCTAGGCCGGGACTTCTAAAGCTCATCTGATATGCCCCTATTCAAATTCGATGCTGATGTTACCTGAATTCTTTGCAAGTGTTTTGGAAATGGTACCTACCTCCATCCTGCATACGTGCATTATACCGCATGGGACCAGGCATGTGGAGCACCATTTTTCCTCCTTTACCTTCTGGAATACCTGGTTGTCATTATAAAAAGGTTCATATAATTCCTTTACGGGGATCTCCATATGCGAAAGCATTGCAACTTTCTTGCAGGGGGTCTCAATATCAATGACCATGTTCTTGCCTTCTACCTTGCCGTTGATCCTATGGGTAAAGCCACATATCCTGGAGTTTACTTTAACACCGGTCATAATTGCACCTGGTAATAATCTCCAGTTACGGCTTATATATCTTTTTGTTCTCTTTTTCAGATAATTATCGGGGAGTAATAGCCCGGTATACTTAAATAATGAAACATTGACATAACAATCATCTTAAGTAGGGAATTCTAAAAGGAGGCACTATTATGCAGCGCGAAGAGATAATCGAAAAGGTCCGACAGCGCCTCAAGGAAATAAAAGGTGTAGGAGAGACCTATGTCCTTCTTGATGAGGACAGGGAGGTCATTAAGGAACTTGAGAAAAAAGCAGATGATATGACTCTTATGGGTCTTGGCCGGGGTGATAATCGGGGAATTAAAGAAGTTCTCAAGAAAGATGTGGTCATTCCATTCACTACCAGTATGGAATATGTATGGCCTTGCTGCCCCAATGTTGTGCTCATGCACCATGATCGTGTGGTTGGAGAAGATCTTGATGATGAATGCAAGCTCAATGAACTAAAAAGCTGCAAGGATAACCTGATCATTGGTAACATTGTGATATATGATAAGGACCTGCTCAGATCGATCGATCCCAAGAACGACCCCCTTATTGTGGTTTTGCCACCTAAGCCATGTGCTGAAGTAGAGGAATTGCCTCATATCTGTAATGTTGCTCTTGCCTCTCCCTCTCCTCCTACTGATGAATACCTGAAGCAAAAAATGGGTCTTCCGCAAACCCATGGTACGGGAACCTTCATCCTGGGTTTCGATCTTGAATGCACCAGCGGGAACTGATTCCCGCTACTTAATTTCAGTTAGTTATAATAAAAGGCTGATATTACAGCCTTTTATTCTCCCATGTATATCATGAGAGCCTCTTCCACAGTAGCGTTTTCCACTGTAATTGCATATATGGCATTACACATACGAATAGCTTCATCAAGTGGTTTCTGGTGGATGTTGCGGCCAGTTGCATTGCCCATTGCGCCGCTTACATGTATCTGGTCGTGGAGTTTCTTCAGGAAAGCCTTTGGCTCATCGCTTGAGCCACCGGCACATACCACTTTTGTCCGTCCGGCTGCCAGCACAGCCTCTTTGAATATCTCTGCTGAGGAGGATCCTTCCTTCTTGGGATAGTTTACCTTTACAAAGTCGGCGTTAAGGCAGGCACCGACCCCAGTTGCACCGGCAATCAGATGAGGGTCCTTCTCATCAGCTACCGCAGCACCTCTTGGGTATATCCAGAGTACCGTAAGCATTCCATATTGGTGTGCATCGTACACTATCTGTGCCGCCTGTTCAAGCATATCTGCTTCATACTCACTACCCAGGTATATAGTGTAACCCACGCCAAGTATCTTCAGTTTGCTGTTGTCCCTCAAATCTGCTATCTGGGGTACATCATACCACTGGTTACTAAAGGGATCCATTTGTTTTGTAGGAACAAGATGGCTCTTAGAATTGATCTTCACAAGGTATGGCACATCCGTATAGTCCATCCCGTATCTTGCAATAAGGCCCAACTGGGTGGCGAAAACACCAATTTTTCCTTGGTGTGCTACCCTGAACAGATGTTCTGGATCATTGTCATCTGCAGCAGCCTCTTCTCCATAAAAATCATCATTAAGATGCTCTACTTTCTGGTCGCCTGCAAAGAGCATGAGTCTACCTGTGCTCTTTGTAATTTCCATATAATTCTCTATATACGTTTCATGAGCCTCTTTGGGCACATCTAATGGCACTTTAATATCAGAGGGTTTGATCGACATCATTTTCATCACCTTATTTATTCTCATTGCTTAATACTAGTATTTATAATAATGAACATTTCTCTCAAATTCGTTTTTTATGAACCTTTCTATCTAGTTCTAATATGTCGCTATTTCCAATCTCATATTTAAGAGTTAACAACTCAGGCTGTTCATGTATTTTTCTTATTGGACTCATTTCTTATACGTACAATTTTCTTTATCTTTTTCAGAATAACATTATTTATGCCTTCTGTTGACAATGGTTTATATTTCTTTACTATTAGTACCGGTCGTTGAGATCGTTTGGCTACATTATACGGCAGCATTCCAAGTAAAGATATTCTGAATCTCTGGTTCGAATCTCCCATTATCAGTATGTCATCCTGGCCAACCGATCGAATTATGCCATTCTCTACAGAATAATGTTCTTTAACTTCATAGCTTATAGGATTTCCCTTCTGATCCTTAATTATCTTCTCAAGCTCAGATATGATCTTTATTTTCTTTTCTTCTTGGATATTTGGCTTTATCACTTGGAGTATATGTATTTTAGCTCCAGTGTTATGTGCTAGGCGTGTTGCGAGAGTTATTCCGTATTTTGAATTCTCTTTTCCATTGTAAGCAACTACTATTTTTCCTATTTTCTTAGGGAAATATCCGTTGAGCATAACAATGTTGTTCTTTGCGCTGGCAAGCACTTTAGAGGCTACATTTCCCATAGAAAAATGCAATCTATTCATCTCATGCCAGCCTATTACAATAAAATCAACATTTTCTATTTCTGCCTGTTCTATGATGGAATTTGATACACTATGATCAAATGCAATTATATATTCCCTTTCATGACCTACTATTATGGGAAACTCATCGAACTTTTCTTTTAATAAATGTTCCATCATGTTCTTGTTAGCATGAAAAGCGTCTCTTGCAGCTGTTAAACTTGTTTGTTTTGGTATTTTTATCACGTTAAGGCCGATTATTTCATCTCCCAAATTATCTGCAAGCTCTAACAGGTCCAGTTCATGTTTTGGATTAGCTATTGGGACAAGTATCTTAATTCTTGAATCAGATGCTACGGATGCAGGATAAATATTATTTTCAAGCATGTCAAATATGTTATATTTAGGATACGCTTTTCCAAATCCATAGTATTTATACCAAGTTGCTCCTACAAAGACTACAAAGATGGTGAATAATACAGGTAACAGTCCCATTAGCGGTAATAGTGCAAGACTCCCCCCAATCCCTATTATTTGTGTGCAAGGATAAAATGGATCGGCAAATGCAGGCTTGTAGCCTTTTAGTGATCTTTTACGTAAGATTATTACTGATATGTTTATCAGTACATATATCAAAATATTAAATACACTTCCAAGCTTAGCTAACTGTTCCACATTAAATATCAATAAAAGTAAGATCATTATCATTCCACTTACGATTATAGCTCGATGTGGAGTCTCATGTTTGTTGTGGATTTTGATGAACCATTCAGGTATGAGTTTATCTCTTGCCATTGCAAAGGGGAATCTTGAAGAAGAAAGTATTGCGGCATTAGCTGTGGATATTGTGGCAAACAGGCCGGCAAGGACGATCATGATCTTACCTAATGTCCCCTCTAACATTACAGCAACATCTACAAGCGGTGTATGAGTATTGATCGACTCTTCAAAAGTTAAGGTGCCACTTATTACTATCATTACTGCTGTATAGATAAGTGTTACAGTCACAACAGATGCAATAAGGGCCCGTGGAAGGTTCTTTGCTGGGTCTTTTACTTCTTCGGATATGGCTGCAAGTTGTGTGATCCCAAGATAGGAAATGAAAATAAGTCCAGTGGTGGCAAATATTGAAGTGTAGCCAAAAGGCATGAAAGGAGTGAATTTGGCAGTATCAAGTATAAAAGTTCCTTTTATTATAAATACTCCCAATATAACTAATAAAAAAAGCACAATTATATTTTGTAATGATCCACTGCTCCGTGCACCACGATAATTGATAAATATCAATATTAACCCTGCTACAATAGATATTATCAAAACAGGTATTGGGTAAAATACAAAAAAATAGTCTGCCAGGCCAACAAGTGCAAAGGAGCCCTTGAAAACTAACGCAAGCCATGCTCCAAAGCCGATGATAGCACCAAAAGATGCACCCATGGCCCTACTAATAAAAAAGTAGCTACCACCGGCTCTTGGCATTCCTGTTGCCAGTTCGGCTACGCTGATGGCCGTGGCTGTGGAGATCAATCCTCCTATTAGGAAGGAAATTATACACGCAGGGCCAGCTTCGGAAAGAGCTATTGCAGGTAATATGAATATTCCAGCACCTATCATGGTCCCTGTTCCAATAGCAAAAGTTTCAAAGAACCCAAGGCTCCTTCCAAGTCTTTCTTTTGATCTTATAGTTGCCATCCAGCATCCTCATACTAAATACGCTTTAAAAGTGCACAAACATTATCTCTAGAAAACATAATAGATGCATGTGATTTATGAATTCTGCTTCCGTTCTATATTTATATTATTTATCTATTGCGCCATTTTATATTGCATCTTCCAAATACCATAGGTATTCTTCAGTGAAGAGCAAACATATTAAACTAAATTATGAAATTAATATATTTTCACTGCATAACCCACATGCTTTGTTGAGACTTCTTTTAGTATCTGTTGTTCCCAAGTACAAAAAGGAAATGCGTCGAAACATTAAAATTGGATTGCCGCTTAGTGCTAACAAGCGATTAGAAGTGTATTTATGCAATTTAGTAGTGAACAGGCTGAATTTCTATGTCAATATGAAGATTTGATCTAAATTCTCAATTTGTAGTATACGTTTTTGGGGGATGTTTACCAATGGCTGCAATTGAAACAAAAGAGAGATTGGGACGTAGTCTAGGCTTTTTTTCAACTTTTGCCATTGGGACTGGAACGATGATCGGAGCAGGGATCTTCATCCTGCCAGGGATCGCTTTTGAAAATGCAGGCAAAGGTGCAATATTATCTTTTTTGATCGGTGGTATTATCTCTATTGCTACAGCGATCAGCATGGCTGAACTGGCAACGGGTATGCCAAAAGCTGGAGGAAGTTATTATTATATAAGCAGAACAATGGGTGCCGCATTTGGGGCTATAATCGGTCTCGGATCATGGTTTGCTTTGATATTCAAAGGAACATTTGCACTCATAGGTTTAGCAGAGTATTTTCAGGTCTTTTATCCTTCCTCTATCTACTTGGTAGCAGCAGTTTCGGGCTTGCTTCTATTGATAATTAATTATCGGGGCTCAAAGAGCAGTGGTTCACTGCAGAATATTGTCATAATTCTCTTATTGGCTATTTTGATTATATTTTTGGCAGAAGTATTTTTCTTTTTTGATTCAGGAAATTTTAATTTAATAACATCTTATTCAACAACACCTTATGGGCCAGTATCAATAATAACTACAACAGGAATTATTTTCATTTCGTATCTGGGACTTGCAGAGCTTGCAGCAATTTCGGAAGAGGTAAAAAATCCATCAAAGAATCTACCAAGGGCATTCATTGCCTCTGCAGTGGTAGTTACTATTTTCTATGTTCTCATAATGATAGCAGTTGTTGGTGTCTCAAGCATTTATGTAGGAGCAGCTACGATCACCCCTCTTGCTGATATATCTAATATGATTTACGGGGAAATCGGAAGCACTCTTATCGTCTTTGCTGCATTGCTTGCAACGCTTTCAACAGCTAATGGAGCCATATTGTCTTCTTCTAGATTCCCATTTGCCATGAGCAGAGATGCATTAATGCCACAATGGTTCGTCCAGATCCACAAAAAATATGATACACCATACAATTCTATACTGGTCACTGGGATCATAATGATCTTGCTGTTATTCTTGTTCGACATACAACAACTGGCCAGATTAGGCGGTGCATTTAACATCCTTATCTTTGTTTTGCTCAATCTGGCGGTAATTATCCTTAGGAAAAGAACTTTACCGGAGTATGAACCAACATTTAGAGATCCTTTTTTCCCGTTCACTCAAATAATAGGTATAGGTGGTAGCTTGATCCTATTACCTTTACTTGGTGGCCTTTCTTTGCTTTTTGCTGTATCGTTGGTAGCCTTGGGTGCATGGTGGCACTGGTTCTATGGAAAGGGCAAAGCTACTCCGGGATATACTCTATTCGACTTGCTGGAAAACAATATAAGTCCAGCTGTCATGAAGCCAGAGTCTGGTGTAAAGGTGATGGTCCCGATCTCGAATTTGAAACATCAACATGACCTCCTGCGGCTTGCAGATTGTTTAGCTGATGAGATCATAGGTCTTCATGTGATCAAAGTCCCGGACCAGACAACCTTAAAATTTGCTCAGGAAGCCTTTCACGAGAAAAAGATCGAAATGGACTCGCATTTCAAAGAAGAGTTTGAAAAATATCCCGTGATCCTTGGACATAAAAGGAAGTATATAACTGCTTTTGATCATAGTGTATCGAATTCCATCATAGAACAGGCAGAAGTGGAAAATGTAGATCTGGTGATCATGGGATGGCATGAGTCAAGCAAGTTCCAGTATTCTCTGAGTGATGTAATAAATGAGGTTCTTTCATCTTTAAAACGTCACATCGTCCTATTAAAGGGCCATCTTGCTTACAAGACAAATAAAATAGTGGTGGCATATAATGAAAAAGATAATTCAGTATATGGTCTTCATCTGGCAAAAAAACTAGCTTTCAACATAGGGGCAAAAATAGAGGTCATTACAATAGTAAGTCCTGATGAGGTAAGTGAAAGGAAGAAGGAGATTGCTGAGAAACTTCAGACTATATGCAAAACTGAAGAAAACATACCTGTCAGTTTTAAAATATTAGAAAGGTATTCGGTCGAGGATGCAATACTTGATGCTTCAAATGATAGTGATCTGACAGTTATCGGGGATTCAAGTCAAAGGTTTAAAGTATCTTTTCTTGGAACCTTGCCACAGAGGATTGCAAGACACTCTAAAAACCCTGTGTTGATCGTAAAGAGGTCCAAACCAATATCTAAACAAAATATAACATATATAATTAGAAAGTCTATTACGAATCTATACAAAAGGCTAATTAGATAATTTTATGCGATCTTCAAATCGTAAATCAATGGCATAAAATTCATTTAAACAGTTCTATCCAGTGAAATCATTCACAGTGGCTTTTCCAAATACTTTCACCATGCATAGTGTTTCTATTTATACTTGAACAGAATACTTCTATTTGCCTCTCTACAAGAGACAAACCAGAGGCTTGAGGTAGAATATGAACGCAATGGTAACTGAAATAAAGAACAAGTTCCAGGAACTTGGTGTGGATATTCCGGCTGAAAAGATAGAAGAGAGACTTGAAAAGCTCATAGTGAAGTTCAAGGTTCCTCAGGAAGAGGCAAAAAGAAGCGTCGTGAATTTTTTCCGGAAGGAATACAATATTTCCAAGGATCAGTTCTATGGTGGTCAGGGAGAAACTTCCTTTGTAAAGGTGGCAGATATCTCTGAAGATGGGAAGTGGGTGAACTTAAAGGGCAAGGTGGTCCAGCTATGGGATAACGCTCATGGATCAATTTCCCAGGTCGGGCTCTTGGCAGATGAAACCGGCAATATAAAGTTCATCTCTTGGGCTGTTGCAGAAATGCCGGTCGTTGAAGAAGGAAGAACTTACATTTTCAAAAATGTTGTGTGCAGTGAGTGGAACGGCAAAATGGAGGTAACTCTCAATAAGAGCAGTTCCATTGAAGAGATACCTGATGATATACATGTACAAAGCAGAACACAGGGCATAGCCTCACTTGTAAAGGTCGCTGAGATATCTGATGACGGAACATGGGTCGATCTGAAAGGCAAGATCGTGCAGTTGTGGGATAATACCAATGAATCGATCTCTCAGGTAGGTCTTATTGGTGACGAAACTGCAACTATCAAGTTCATTAAATGGGCAAGAGCGGAGATCCCGGTGGAGCTGATCGAAGGAAAGAACTATCTTTTCCGGAATGCTGTGACCAGTGAATGGAATGGGAAACTCGAGATCACTCTGAACAAGACCAGTTCCATTGAGGAGATACCCGATGAGATCGAGGTCAGCACCAGAGATGCTGTGCTTACAGCTGCAATGGTGGACATTCAATCAGGTTCCGGGCTCATAAAACGTTGTCCTCAATGCAATCGCTCTTTAACAAAAGGCGCATGTGCAGAGCACGGTAAAGTAGATGGAGTATATGACCTGCGCCTGAAGGCTGTGCTGGATACTGGAACTATTGCTCAGGATATACTTCTTAAAAGAGAAGTTACGGAGGAGATCTCGGGTATTTCACTCGAAGGTGCCATAGCTATGGCCGCTGATGCGCTTGATCAGGGTGTGGTCCTTGAAGCCATGAAACAAAAGCTTGTGGGCAAGTATTATACGGTTTCAGGTCCGCGAATTGACAGGTATATACTCGTGGAGTCAATAAAACAGGAATCCACTCTGGACCCTGAATTGCTTGCTGAGCTCATAAATGAAGCGGAGGTGTTCTAAATGGCAGGCTATACCCGGGAAGTTGCCAGGAGGATATTCGCTCAGGAATTCAGAGAATCCAATCTAACTTTCAAGGACGGGAATGACCAATATTCTCCCCAGTATCTATTCACTCCCACAGGTGCGAAGGTAAACAGGATGTTCATAGTGGGGACCCTTACGGAGAAAGAGGATATAGGAAGTGATTCGGAATACTGGCGTGGGAGGGTGTCTGATCCAACAGGTTCATTCTTCATATATGCAGGGCAATATCAGCCAGAAGCCGCCCAGGTGCTTTCAGAATGTGACACTCCTGAATTTGTAGCTATCGTGGGCAAGCCCAGTACGTATACTACTCCGGAAGGAGAGATCCGTACATCCATAAGGCCGGAGTCAATGTACATAGTCGACGGTGAAACCAGGAATCTATGGGTGCTTGATACAGCCAGGGTCACTCTGGAACGTCTAAAAGTCCTTTCTGGATCCCATCCGGACGCCTTGAGAGCAAAAGAACACTATAGGACCGATACAAAACACTATTCATCTATGGTACTGAAGGCTCTCAGGTCTCTGCAGGAAGAATATTGATCTTACAGGTTTAAATAACCTGTAATTTCTTTTCTAATCTCTAGTTTTGGAGCAAAAGAGCCATAAACAACAATAATCAATAAATGATAGATTTATTATGAAAACATATCTTCTGATCTGGTTCAGCAGTAATGGGGGAAGACCGTCGGAGGTTACCCGAAGCCTGATGTCTATGGGTTTTACTCCAGTACAGGGTTTTTATGACTATGTGTATGATTGGGGAAATAACGTAGATATGAATGAGATCGTGAACTTTGGGGATAAAGTGCAAATGACATTGAAAGACATGGGCGTAATGTTCAAGATCGAAACGGTCAATAGCACTCCATAGAGTGCTTTAGTCCCTCTCTGCGAGTTTACGTGAATATTCTATATAGTCGCAGGACTGGCCAACTATCTCGATCATTCTGGTGGAAACATTTCCATTATTGATGTCGATCTCCACAGCGCATGGATCGGACATTCTGGGTTTTGTAGGTGATCCCGGGCAAATAAGCAATACATCACTTTTTTCGATCAGAGGCCTGTGGAGATGGCCGAAAACAAGTATGTCCACTTCCATCTCAAGGGCAAGGTATCTAAGAGCAGTGGTATCGTTCAGGGAAAGGGCTCCTTCATGGACTATACCTATCTTTATACCGTCCACTTCAAATGTGATCTTTTCAGGAAGTTCCTGCTTTATCAAAGCCTCATCTGCGTTACCATGCACAGCTTTTAGTTTACCTGTTGCTTCGAAAGCCTTATAGCATTCGTAAGATATGAAATCGCCTGCATGAACGATAACGTCATAATCTTCTAGTACATCTGCAATATATTCTGGTATTTTTCCGGTTTCAATGTGTGTATCCGAGATAGTTATGATCCTCATTTATGCACTCCAATAAGTTCAATGCAGTGATAGATCGACAAGTTCATATTCCAGATCCTCGCTTTCGAGGCGGCTGAGTATGCCGGGAACCTCTTCATCAATAGCAAGTACCAATGAGGATAGTCCGTGGAACGCTGCCTCTATCACGGATTCCTTTGCTCCGAACATTACGTGTGGTTCCCTGCCTACCCTTCTAAGAGCTATAAGAGATTCAACTCCTATAGTAGCAAGGTATGTTTTTGATCTGACAAGGGTTTCCAATCTTTCCAGGTCAACATTCTTGGAGCCACCCCTTTCTACACGAGGTATCTTGCAGACAGTGATGCTTGCATTTTCCAGGTCAATAAGTCCCATCAGATCAGTGACACCTACATCTTCTCCCTTTAATGCAGCAGAGATGGTTGTACCAGTGGCATTAGTGACATTCTGTGTGCTCACGTAGAGTAAACCGTTCCTCATCGTA
>JAHFZE010000310.1 GCA_020854785.1 Methanomethylovorans sp. | reverse complement strand
TTAAGAACACTAACTGCATTCCATCAGGGATCCCATCGTCCGACCCAAGCCCTATGGCATAACATAGTTTCTCACCAAGTGCTCCTACGTATTGAACGATCTTTTTTGTTCTTATATCCTCAATGCAGTCATGAAGGATCTCAGGAGAATCTGATAGATCTGCGGAATCTGCAACTACTTTTCCATTATGGACATATATGTAACATGAAGGGTGATGCTTGAAGTATGAAGGTAAAGGATATGTGAAATCCAGTTCATCGTTCGAAAAAGGAATATTTTGGAACATACGGAGATATAATCTATTTTGTCAATTTAATCTATTGGTTATGTATCTAATGGAACGAAAAAATAAATGAAGATAGTAAATTTGGGTGAAGACTTTTTAAAGTCCCTTTTTCTTCACCCTTCTGTTCCTTTTTCCTTCCATTTTGATAATTGAGTGCCCTGCTCCACATACTACCAATAGGATCACAAGACCAGATCCTGCATAGGGGATCACGCTCTTTTTCTGCACTTGAAAATCAAGTGTTTCAGTTCCTATCTGTGCATTATATATTCCTGCTTCTGCAGGCATATAACTAAAATTCAAAAGAGTACTTTCATCGATTTCGAGGACAACTTTCTTGGTATCGATCAGAGATCCATTGATGTTAAAACCCACCTGCTCTTCTCCGGCTGCAGTACCAGCGTTCGTGATCTCAACTGAAAAACTTATGTTCTCTTTTGTTCTGGGATCCATTGGCATGATCTTCAATCCAGAGTATATGTATTTCGCCTCACGTGCAATGACCTCCAGGTTGTATTCTGCAGGCAGGAAACCATTGGGAATGGTTCTGATCTTGTGTATCCCTGGATCTTTTACAACATATTCCAGTTTTCCCTTATCAGAAGTATTACCAATGTTATTTCCGTCGTATAACATTTCAACTCCTGGGACAGGCTCTCCACTTAGGGCTTTCACAGTAGAGATCGATATGACATCTCCTTCATATACGTCATCTTTTGAGATATCTATGCTTATCTTGCGGGTTTCATCATTCCTTGCAATAACTTCTATTTCTTCAGATGCAGATACAAATCCATCCTTAGTAGCAATTATCTTCAACTTCCCAGCATCAGATGCCAGATATTTGATCGTGCCTTCTTGTGAAGTACGACCAATATCATTTTGACCGATGCTTACAATTACATCTGCTACTGCTCCCCCACGTGAAGACACTGTGATCTTTACAGTTTCTCCCTCTATGATCGTTCCAGGTACTTCTATCTCGAGGGATTCAAGGGGGATTGTATTCCTTTCGATAAATGGATAATATCTTAGTTCATTGGAATCAACTACATGGAGCTGTATGTTGCCCATGACTCCTATCACTTTATTTCTGGAAAGGGATATTTTATCCATGTTCTTCATAGCGATCCCATCAGCAGATACGTCGGTTACTTCCATCAGTCCATATTTATTACCTGTTTCTACTGTTACACATTCCTGGGACACCTGAAATATACCTTCAATAAAAACGGCATTTGTCTCAGTTCCTCTGAATATGTCTTCTAAATGTACGATTATAATAGGCACGCCTTCAACCGAACCTATATCTGAACTATAGATATAATCATCTTTTGAATGAACAGTGTCGGTGTCAAGCAGGGTGCCATCTCTGTATAGTGAAAGTAGTACTTTACTTCCATCACTATCAACTTCCTTTATTTCTAATTCATATCCTTCTTCCAGCAACAAAGAAGATCCGGAAAATACTGTTTTTTTCTCTTCGGTATCTATCAGCACTTTAGCAAGTTCACCATTTAATATTAGGCTTATACCATCCGAAAACTTATTATCAGAGTAACCTGCAAAATATTTGTCTGCAAGAAATCCCATGACTTCGAACTCTCCCCATTCATCATGTTCAAATCTGACTTGTTGGGGCTGACTTCTATATTCCAGTCCATCTTTCTCTATAGTCCTGTAATCTATTTCTTTGACGACCAGTGATTCTGCACCTATCCCTTCATCAATATTATAATAGAATCCTTCAAAGTTCATAGGTGTCCATTTGAACTCTTCTTCAGCTACTGTACCTCTTAAAAGAAAGTTTCCCGGCTCGGACCTTTCTATCGTGGGTGCAAATCGCAGTTTATTGTCATCAGCCACTATGAATTTGAGTTTTCCCATTAGGCCAATGTTCTCTCCTTTTTTAAGCAGGATCTTCTCCTGGTTCTTCATAGTTATCTTTTCAGGAGATATGGCAGAAACTTCCATTTTTCCGTAGGTTTCACTTGAATTTATACTGATAAGTTCATCTGATATCTGAAATATACCATCTATAAAAACTGCATTGGTTTCGGTTCCTTTGAATATATCGTCAAGATGGACTGCAATGATAACCACATCATCATTTAGGCCCATGTTTTTCTTATAGGTGTAGGCACCATTTGATCTGACAAGATCCGTATCTACGTGTCTTCCATTCTTTTTTAGATCTATCAGGACCTTTTTACCATCTCTGTCCACTTCTTTGATATCAAGCTCATAACCTTCTTTCAGTATGAGTGACGATCCAGTGTACAGTGATTTTCTTTCATTGGTGTCTATCAGTACTTTGGCAAGCTTCTCATCAGCCACAAGGCTCAGGTTGTTACTTAAGATCGTATCAGAGTATCCTGCAAAATACCGGTCTGTTAAAAAACCAATCGCCTGGTATTTACCCCAGTCCTCATAATTAAAATCACAACTTGTCGGACTTGTTTCATAAACAAGTTTCTGGGTGCCTATTACTCTATCAGAAGGGTTCTCAAGTTCTATGGTGAGTTTTTCAGTTCCTTCTCCTGTATTCACATCATAGAAAAATCCAGAGAAACTTTGCGATGTCCATGTATATTTCAAGCTTAAATTAGAATCTACATCCCATACTCTATTCCCTGTGGAATTTAAAGGTATGGCATCTGCTATGCCACATAATGCTATGAGGCCTAATAAAGCTCCGCCTATGATCAGTTTATAATATTTATTCAACTGTAGCCATCTCCTAAAGCACCACTCTTTGTAAAGAACTGCAGTTCAGTTTTTTATGGGGCTTTACACGGAGTGGTCATTCATCCAATTATATATTATATTTTAAAATTATATATTAATAACGGCTTATCCTCAATATCATTGGACTTTAACCTCTTAGTTCCCATGTTTTAAGTGCATATGAGCAGGAAATATAGATAGAAGATCCCAGACAAATCTGTTTTCGGCTTCTTATCGCATGGAATGATCAGGGATGTCACCGCATAATTCCACGTCATATGGTGCTTATGCACCTACAGATATGAAAGTTAGGTTAATCATATGCTTCTCCGATGATCAATTTTCTGTGTATCCTTTTTTCTTCTCACGGTGCTCTTCATTCAGCTTCCAAAAGCAATAGGATTATATATGATACAAGTATTATCTGCGCCATCAGTTTATATTCCGTTAGGATATGCAGTCCACCCCCTTTTGGGGAGTGCCGGCCAATGTGTCGGGGCTACAGGATACAACGTATCCCTAAGGAGGACATAAATCATGGCAGATGAAGAAATAAGACATCTTGTCCGTATCATGAATACCGACCTCAAAGGCGAAATGCCTGTTGAGTACGCTTTGACCGGTATCCCTGGTATTGGAAGAAGGACCTCAAGGATCCTTGTGGAAAGCACTGGTATAGACCCATTGGCAGTAATAGGTTACCTGCCAGATGAAGATATTGCAAAGCTTGATCAGGCAATCAATGGTTTTGAGCGATCCATGCCTTCATGGATGCTTAACAGACAGAGGGACCTGGTGACGGGTGAGAACAAACACCTTCTTGGACAGGATATCCTGCTTACATTGAGGGAAGACCTTAACACTCTTAAAAAGATCAGATGTTATCGTGGTATTAGACATGAACGTGGTCTGAAAGTAAGAGGTCAGAGGACAAAATCCACCGGCAGGCGTGGTAGCACCATTGGTGTGAGCAAGAAAAAGTAATAGGGTGATCTTATGGGATATCCAGGAAAGAAGAGAAAAAGTTACGATACACCAAAGCATCCATGGCAGGCTGCCAGGATGGCAGAAGAGGTAGAGCTCATAAAGACCTATGGTCTGCGTAACAAAAGGGAACTGTGGAAAGCACAGAGTGATCTCAGGCGATTCAGGGCCGATGCTCGCAGGCTGCTGGCAGAGTCAGGAGAAACTGAACAGATGACCGGTCATTTCAAGCTTGAAGCTGAACAGATCCTTGAAAGACTTACCAGCTATTCTATATTGAAAGCTGATTCAAATATCGATGATATTCTTGGACTGCAAACCAGTGCTCTTCTTGAGCGCAGATTGCAAACTCAGGTTCACAGGTTAGGGCTCGCACGCACTCCAAAGCAGGCACGACAGTTCATCACTCATGGTCATATTGCCATCAATGGTCAAAAAGTTACAGTACCTGGAATGATGGTCACTAAGGAACAGGAGATGCTGATCGATTACTATGGCACTTCCCCTATGCTTGATGAAACCCATCCGGAAAGGCCTGCACAGGTAGCTAAATCCATAGCAGGGCATGATTAAGGAGGTATGAATATGGCAAATGGAACATGGGGTATTGCTCACATCAAGAGCTCTTTCAATAACACTATCATCACTGTTACTGATATGACAGGTGCTGAAACGATTGCAAAGTCTTCAGGTGGAATGGTTGTAAAGGCAGCACGTGATGAAAGTTCTCCTTACACTGCAATGCAGATGGCAAGCCAGTTAGCTGATATACTCAAAGACAAGAACATTGAAGGCGTGCACATAAAAGTGCGTGCTCCTGGCGGCAACAAACAGAGAAGCCCGGGTCCCGGTGCCCAAGCTGCTATCAGGGCATTTGCCAGAGCAGGCATTAAAATAGGAAGGATAGAAGATGTAACGCCTGTACCGCACGACGGCACTCGTCCAAAAGGCGGCAGACGTGTCTGATCTCTCCATAAAGATAAAGGAAACAAGCATATGACGATGGAAGTAGACATACTGGAGCTCTCCGATAGGTCTGCAAAGTTTGTATTGTCTAACACCACTGCTGCATTTGCGAACGGCATTCGCAGGGCCTCTCTGGCAGATGTACCTACGATAGCTATTACCGAGGTGAATATCTACAATAATACCTCGGTCCTGTATGATGAGCAGCTTGGCTTACGCTTGGCATTGATCCCACTTACTTCAGATCTGGAGGATTTTGTTCCTAAAGAAGAATGTAATTGTGGTGATTTTTGTCCGGCATGTCAGGTTTCCCTTACTCTCAGTGCAGAAGGTCCAAGAATAGTCTATTCTCAGGACCTTATGTCTTCTGATGACAAGGTACAGCCTGCAGACCCGAACATTCCTATAGTGGATCTTCGGGAAGGGCAGAAGATCGTACTTAAAGCCATAGCTCACATGGGTTATGGTAACAAGCATTCACGATGGCAGGCAGGTGTAGCATGTGGTTACAAGAACATGCCAAAGGTCGAGTTCAATGGTTGTGACCTATGCGGTGCATGTATAACTGAGTGTCCTGTCGATATAATCAAGATAGGCGCTGAGAGTGCTGAGATATCTCAAGAGGATATGCTTAAATGCACTCTTTGCAGGCTATGTGAAGGTGTTTGTGATATTGATGCTATAGACGTAAAAGTTGATGAACGTTCTTTCATCTTTACGATGGAATCTGATGGCTCTTATAGCACAAAGGAATTGATATTGAATGCAGGGAATGTCATCAAGGCCAAGGCTACAAACCTGGCTGAGATCTTGTCGGCACTCTAAACCAACAGGTTAATATAGGAGGTTGCTATCTCCTATATTGTTCTTTCCCCATGTGCGGGGGTTGCCCAGCCAGGTCAAAGGCGCTAGGTTGAGGGCCTAGTCTCGTAGGAGTTCGTGGGTTCGAATCCCATCCCCCGCATTTTTTACAAATAAGTAAAGCAAAATATGGGCTTCAAAACACTGTTTTAAGATATCTTGTTTTTTGGTTTAGCTAAGATGCTTTATTAAGTTACAAGAATAAAGGCTTTATGATCTTCTTTCCACTCTGCTAATGTATATTTTTTTCATTTTGACCGTTTCATTTTGTGTAACGAGGTTATGTCAAATGACATATTACTTAGTCGGTTCAAGATGCTAGGAATAGGAAAGATCTTTGAACCAAGCCCGTATTTAATAAACTAACCCTTCAAGGTTTTGAATATGCTTGA
>JAHFZE010000211.1 GCA_020854785.1 Methanomethylovorans sp. | reverse complement strand
GAAAAAGTGAACCAGACCAAAGAGACAGTTGGACAAAATATTAATCAGACTATAGGAAAGGCGGTTAATCAGACCAAGGACGCTGCCGGGCAGGCCATAAATCAGACAGTGAGCATGGCCGTCAATGAAACAAAAGAAGCAGTGGGAAATGCTGTGAACCAGTCCATAAACCAGACAAAGGTGGTCGTAGGGGAAGGTCTTAACCAAACAGTTGCTCAGGTAGTGAACATGACTAAAGAAACGGTGGGAGAGGCTGTGAACCAGACCATGAATACAACCTGAGGAATGTGAACAGGGACTAAATTTCGGTTATTGGTATAGAGTCCTTCAGGTAGATATCAAATAATTCCTTTCCCCATTTAAGTGCATCAGACCCTTTACAAAACAGCTGAGTGTGATCATAAGTATTATCCTTCGATAGAAGTCTCAACACAGAGCAATGATCATTCTGGGCAAATGTACCCAGATTCATGTCTTTTTTGTACAGATAAAATCTGACCTTTTCACTGTTGATGTATCCCCTAACTTCTTTCGGCCTATTTGCTTTGAATTTTTCTAACAGGTCCATATTGATTATAACTTTGACGTTTGAATTGTTAGCAACGAATTGGGAAATAAGTGTGGTGAAGATAGGATGCACAAAGGTCAAGATGAATAACAGATCCTTTGAGATGGTACAGGTTTCAATAAAATCTTTATTTATTTCATATATGTTCACTACGTTAGGTTCTATCACTTTGCAGCCCTTTATTTCGCGGAGTCGGTACAAAAGGGATCCCGGTGCGAACCTGAGGTCATGTATTCCCCAGTAATCGATGTCAACATCAAAGACCTCCAATGTGTCTAACAAAGGTAACATCTTATCAATTACGATCTTTCCAAGAGTGGTCAATTCGTAGCTGTCGTTATAATGAACGATCAGATGGCTCTCTTCAAGCACTCTCATTTGAGGCAGCAGGGTTGGTCTGTTAGTATCCAGCGACTTGAGCAAACTTTCCATTTCCTTTGGTCCATCCTGCAACAACAAGAGCACTGTCTTTCTCTTGTCAGACATGAACAACACGTCAAGTAATGGTTTTTTTATCTGATCACACACCTGTAATTAAGCAAACTTCTCGATAAAGGGTTTTTTCTTATTTATAGATAATTATGGAAAATTCGCTACAATGGTCAATGAAAATGTGGAATATCCACTTTTGATGCCATCTATCTTAGCAAATACTCTTGATCATTGAGAAAAAGCAATCAGATATTATGTGTATCTCTATTGACAGTATCATACCTACAGTAGCGGTAATAAGTATCCTTAGAGGAATATCATACAGTCCGACGCCTGCAAGCAGGGTCAATACAATCAACATCAACACAAAGTTCAGAAGGATGGTAATAGGTCCAAGGATCATGTTGTGGGAAACACCTCTATGTTTGAATATGACCCTGTAGGGCCACCAGAGTATCCTAAGCATCTTCCATCTTTTATAGGGCCTGCTTTTTGTATCAAGGTCCGGACTTAAGAAGAATGTTGCAAAGAGATAGGAACAAGAAAAAGCAATTATGGTGTAAGTATCCAGATATCCCGGGATCATTATAGTTTCCTGCCATGCTCTAAGATAAAAAATGCCTGCTAATATGGCTGCCAGTACTGTAATGTTTATTACCTCGTGTGTTTTTCCGCCTGGCATGGTCCATATACTTCCTGGGTATGTATCTATTGTGAGAACGATGTAAGTTGTACTATATTTTTATGCTGGTTCAAGGATTCAGGAAAATTACAACTTCAATGAAGGCACTGAGATCCTCTGGACCCATAAATTTATCTGGTTGACAGTTCACTTTAAATCTTATTCAATCTTGGAATGTATTGATGCTATATGCTGTTCGATAAGCCGCTTGTAGATGTTACTTTTGCTGATATCCAGGAATTATCCGAGGAACAGATAGAGGAATCAATGATCCTTGATTATAAGCAGGAACTCAATGACTATAGTATCATAAAGCAGGTTACAGCATTCTCTAATACCAAAGGCGGCTATCTGGTTTACGGGGTGACGGAAACCGGAAAGGGGGGACATCCTCGATCTATCAATGGGATAGCCAGTGATCTTAATAAGGAAAGACTGGAACAGATCATTCTGGGCAATATAATACCCAGGGTCAGCGTTCAGATAAAAAAGATACCTATTCCGGGCATAGACAGGATCTTACTAGTGGTCCATATCCCGGAAGGACAAAGTAAGCCCTATTATAACAATCAGGATAAGCGATACTACAAGCGGTATAATTTCTCAGCCACCCCTATGGACGAAAATGAAGTAGAGTGGTTATATCAGTCGCGCTTTTTCGGCATGAGTAAGCTTGAAAGGTATATTGAGGACGCTATATATTCCAGTCAGAAAAAGCTCACTCATGAGGTGCAATTGCATGGAATTGAAGGTCATGTGGTCATAACTCCGTTAAAGATAGATGGGCAGATGTTCGATCCCTCTCCGGAATTCGGTCGTGAGCTTATGAAACTATATTCTGGTAAAGTGGGTGATTGCAGCGATTATTTTACATATTCCATAAGACCCACGAAATTTGGTATAAAATGGGATGCTGAGGATCATCTGCTCAATGTGAACAATAAAGTTGAGGTCCACAGGAATGGAGTGGTCCACTCCATGAAAAACTGCGGCAGTTTCTTTCCGGAAGATCACAGAAAAATATTTGATGACGAATTGCTTGCTTGTAACATATTGCAAACTATCAAGTTCTCATCAGCTTTCTATTCAAAGATCGACTATATTGGTAAAGTAAAGATCATGGTGCAGATATTTAACTGTGCAGATTCTATTCTATCGGATGGGCAAAAAGACAATGAAAATGTAACAGAATGTGATTCAGAAGAAATACTTGTAGAAAGGCAGTGGGATTCCTGGAAACTGGAAGAAGATTCTTTATTGATAGCTAAATACATCATGGATGAGATCAGCAATTATTATGGGTTATGGAACTCCAGGCTCTTCCATGAAGAAAAAGGTAGCATCATGTATGGTGTATGATCTTTATTCAGGTATTCGGTAAGATCATGTTCCGCGGGATCTTATCATTGGATACTGCCTATAAATCATCATAATGGGTGTTAATATGAATAAGATCGGTTTGTTAAAGATGCTAGCTCAGGAAAAGAAAATGAGGAATTTGGTTGTAGGCTTTATCCTCCTCTCTTTGGCAAATATAGGCACAGATCTGACCATAGCCCAGGTTCCTGTTACAGGTGACCTTGTTAATGCTTTTCTTGATATCATATTCGAAATAGTTCAATTAGGTATACTGGTCAAGTTAGCAAAGGACGGTTCTTTATATCAAGCAAAGGATCTGCGACCCTGAGGTCAAGAATGGTTTTTCGAAGATGCATTATCTTCACGATATTCAAATGGAAAAGAATGCAGATCATTATCCTTTTCAGATGATACCTTAGTTTCGAGGGAGGGGGTGTGGACCCTTTAGATACCTTATTGGAAACCTCTTACTATTTATATTGGTATCTTCTTACTGCTTTATGTCAGCTGGATACGCTAAAGACACTGGAATATTGTCCTTTATGAGCTTACTGGCATCAATTCTGCCAAATATGCCAGTGTTCTTTTTGGAGATGTCAAAATTAGAGGGGAACCTTAATTTTAACAATTCTCTGAAGATTTGTTCTTGGCAGCTATCCTCAGCACTTTATATAGGAGCTATTCAATGACAGATGTGACGATAAATTCAAGGATATGTGGCTATGTTCATGAAGTCAGCGGGAAGATCGATGGGAATAAAGTCCTGATAGAAATTAACACTCCCTGTAATGTTGTCAGGAACATAGCACATATGGAAGTACCCCTTGAGGGGATATATGGATTAAAAGATAATTATGTATTTGAAAAGGCAAGCCATGCACCATGTTGTGATACATGTCTTGTTCCTATCGGAGTTCTACATGTGTGCAAACTGGAAGCAGGATATATTTCAAAGAGCCTTGCCAAAAATATAGGTGATATAAATATTGAGTTCAAATAGAGCAACAGCACATTATCAACAGCATATGACCATATATTATAGCTGCAGAGGAGCCTTTAGTGAAACAGGGACACTATCAGACAACTCTAACTTAGGATGCTGTACGGAGCAGAGAGCATAGATGATACCGACAGAATTTCTTGTGGTCTTTTTTGGCCTGCTTGCAGCCGTATCTTGGGGCGCGGGCGATTTTAGCGGAGGTTTTGCCTCAAAAAAGGCAAATGTCTTTAGTGTTGTCCTGATAGTCCAGACGGTTGGAGTTTTCCTCCTTGCTGCTTCTGCTCATCTTATAGGAGAGCAAGTACCATCATCCATTGGAATGGTCTGGGGGGCAGTTGCCGGAGTTTTTATTGGCATAGCGCTCCTGGCACTTTATCATGGCCTGTCTCAGGGTAAAATGGGTTTCATTGCTCCTATTTCCGCAGTTGTAGCCGCTTCTGTGCCGGTCGTCTATGGTGCATTCTATGAAGGCCTGCCTGCTATGTATCAGATGGCAGGATTTGTGTTTGCGTTGGCAGCAGTTTGGTTAATTGCAGGCGGAAATAACGACATGGGAAAAATTCAGCTCTACGATCTCAGGCTTCCATTAATTGCAGGAATGGG
>JAHFZE010000243.1 GCA_020854785.1 Methanomethylovorans sp. | reverse complement strand
CTTATCTGAAGAATTAATGGTAATGTGACCATATCCCGGAGGAACCAGTATTATATCGCCAGCCTTTGCCTCTACGACCACGACGTCCTCGATAGATCCTCCTTCCATTCTCTGCAACAGATAATTAGCTTCACCTTCAAGGACTTGGTAGAGCTCTGCGTAGGATACAGAAGCTCCGGGTACATTTGGGTGATAGTGCCCAGCTGTTTTAACATATTCCTTCCCAAGCATTTGGGGTGGAATGACAGTAATGTCATATCTAAGTTTCTTAGATTTAATAGCTTCATGCTCCTTTTCGTTTCTGGACAGGTCCCTGTACATATAGTAGAGTTCTGTGTTCTTTGCTGTCCTGCCCCACTCCATATCATAAAGGACCTCATCCATATCATGCAGCATCCTGATGTCTGGCTTCTTAATATGTCCAAAAAAATTAAGTTCTTTCCCCATTTTTATATCCCTCAGTACCTTTAATACTTCACCAAGCAGCTATTGTTCAATATTGCATTCTTTGTGACCACACTATTATTATTGATTTGTATATATATAACCTTGTAGGTTTCACATTTTGTCACTCTGGTTCCAGGGCCCATTCTCCTGGAATTTTTCCAGTATGCGCTGGGCAAGTTTTTTGTTCACGCCTTCTATCTGGCATAGTTCTTTCACTGTGGCCTGCCCGATCTTTTCCACAGATCCAAAATGACTGATAAGAGCTCTTTTCTTTGCTTCACCTATGCCGCTTACACCGTCAAGTATGGAATGTGTAAGCCTGGCCGATCTTCTGCGTCTGTGAGAGGACACTGCGAACCTGTGTGCTTCATCTCTCACATACATAAGGAGTTTCAGAGCCTGAGAACTATGGGGCAGAACTATCACTTCACCAGGACCTTTTTTAGTAGTGATTATATGCTCGAACCTTTTAGCAAGGCCAATTATGGGAATATCAAGTCCAAGCTTATCAAGTGAAGCTTTTGCTGCAGATAACTGTCCAGGTCCCCCATCTATAAGTATCAGATCAGGAAACGGCTTTTTTTCTTCTTTGAGGCGGGAATAGCGGCGCTCCACAACTTCTCTCATCATTGCAAAATCATCAATACCTTTCACAGTTCTGATATTGTGTTGCCTGTATTTGCTATTAGATGGCTTGCCATTCTCGAATACTATCATTGAGCCGACAGCATCTGTCCCTGAGATATTTGATATGTCAAATCCCTCTATGTATAAAGGCACTGAGGGCAGTGAAAGTAATGCTTGCAATTCCTTGAGCGACTCCAGCGACTCGCTGGCTGCAGTAACCTTTAACTGGTTCATCTGCATGGTCATTTCTGCATTCTTTAAAGCCATGTCAAGCATTTTCTTCTTATCCCCTCTATGTGGCACATTTATGTGAACTTCCCTTCCTGACCTCTGTTTGAGCCATGAGGTGATGAGGTCATGGTCAGGTATATCGTATTGTACCAATATTTCCGTAGGGATCGGGGAATCCAGATAATACTGTTTTATGAATTGAGAGACAGCATCAGGAAGTGGGATGCCTTCGGCAGAGCTCATAGCAAGGTCAGCTCTTCCCACCATATTGCCATGCCTTACATAGAATATCTGGATGTAAGCCGTATCACCGTCCTGGACAGCTGCTATAACATCCCTGTCATCTGTTCCTGAGGTGGCTATCTGTTGTTGTGAGAGCACTTTTATAGCATCCAGCTGATCTCTTAGCTGGGCAGCAGCTTCATACTCCTGTCTTGATGCAAGGTCTTGCATCCGTTCATCCAGTTCTTTCACCAGTTCCGAGGTCTCTCCTTTGAGGAACTTTATAGCTTCCTGTACATTTTCCATGTATTCCTTTTCACTTATCTTGGCAGCACAGGGTGCAAAGCATCTTTTAATATGGTAGTCCAGACACGGTCTTTTCTTCTTTTGATCAAGAGGCTTTCTGCATCTGCGTATCCTGAATACCTGAGAAATAATATCTAATGTTTTCCTGACAGCACCTGCATTAGTATATGGTCCGAAATACAGGGCATTGTCCATGAGTCTTCGGCGTGTCAGGAAGATCCTGGGATATCTGGAATTGACAGTGACCTTGACATAAGGATATCTCTTATCATCCTTCAAGCGTACATTATATCGGGGCCTATATTTTTTGATAAGGTTCGCTTCAAGGACAAGGGCATCTACTTCCGTATCTGTGATTATGTACTCCAGATCCTCTATGTGCCTTACAAGAGTTTTAGTCTTTGGAGACAGATTCTTTGATGACTGGAAGTACTGGCGGACCCTTTTTCTCAGGGAAAGTGCCTTGCCCACATATATCACTTCTCCCGAATCATCCTTCATGAGGTACACTCCCGAAAGGTCCGGGAGGGAAGATAGGTCAACGGTCATAGGACAGTTCTCCAAATATCATTATGTACAAGCGGGAAATATATATGTGCTCTTTGTGATCCGTATAATGATTTTCTGCCTGAAGCTGCATGAACTAATTGTATTTTAAGCCATATTTCAAAGGATATCACATCAATATAATAGCAATATGCATAAATTCAATGTGGTGTTCTAAGATCCATATTTACCGAAACTCCAAATTATGTTTAGAGCTGTGGATGCCATCCATCAATGACCCATTAGTATGGAACTTTTATCTTTTCCAGAATTCCGGTGTGAACAACACCATAACTGTGAATACTTCAAGTCTTCCTATCCACATATTTGCTATCATTATAAGTTTAGCTATTGATGGCATACTGTTGTAGTTTGACATAGGTCCAACAAGATTCAAGCCAGGGCCAATATTGCCCAGGGTCGCAATAGATGCTGTAAAAGCAGTAATTAGATCAACATTCATTAAGGAAATAAGGAAGGTGCTGGTAATGAATATGAGGAAATAGATGACCATAAATGATATTATCTGATGTATTATATTATCTGGAACAACTTTTCCATTGAATTTGATCGGTTTTACTGCTCTGGGGTGAATAAACCTGAATAATTCGCTATTTGCATATTTCAAAAGCAATATAATTCTTACCACTTTTGGGCCACCAGAGGTGGAACCGGCACATCCTCCTATGAACATCATGAACACCAGGACGATCCTGGAAGAATCGGGCCACTGATTGAAATCCACACTCACAAAACCAGTGGTGGTGATTATAGATACAACCTGGAATATCGAATAGCGTAAGCATGTGAATGGATCAGCAGCTATGCCATATCTCAATGTAAGGATAAGTACAGCAGTGGCTATTAAAATTATAGCAGTGTAGAACTTGAATTCTTCATCCCTGAAAATGCTTGTATGGTCTATGTAGACTGTCCTGTACAACAGCGCAAAATTAACTCCTGCTATGAACATGAATAGTGTGATTATCCCCTCTATCAAAGGACTATTAAAAGCGACAATACTTTCTCCATAAGGTGAGAAACCTGCACTGCCTATAGTAGTGAACGTATGAACGATCGCATCGTATATTGACATGCCAGCCAGGTATAACATTGTGATCTGCAAAGATGATATCAATAAATAGACCATCCAGAGTATCTTCGCCGTTTCCCTTATCCTGGGCTTTATCTTTTCTTCTTTTAATCCGGGAACTTCTGCACGGAATAGGTGCCTACCTGCAATACTTAATTTAGGAAGGATGGCAATGAACAGCACAATTATCCCCATCCCTCCTATCCATTGGATCATGCTGCGCCAGAATAGGATGCTTTTCGAATAACTTTCGATATCATCGAGAATAGTTGCGCCAGTAGCTGTGAATCCAGCCATAGACTCAAATAAAGCATTAATAGGGGATATGCCACTTATAATAAAAGGTATGGTGCCAAAGACCGCAGCTGTTAACCAGCCAAAAGCTACGATAGCAAAAGCTTCTCTGTGTTTCCATTCATCATCAGACTTATAGCGTAACCAGAGAAACAGTCCAGCCATCTCGGTCAGGGCAATGCCAACAATGAAAGGCATTGTGGATTCATTGTAATATAATGCTACTAACAGGGGAATTAACATCATAGCTCCCTGAAAGCGCAGGAGAGTGCCCAGTACACTAAGCACGACAGCTGAGTTCATTGGATCTCCTTTTTTACTTCACATGCCACATTAGAACTTCCATATATCTTCACAGATACATTGCCCTCCCCACTTCTGGTGTTTTAGAATCCCCACTTTACAATATAATATTAACTTAGTTTTATTCTCTAATTCCGCATCTTTTAGCTTATTTATTCCCCATGATATTGTAATTATATTCTGAACAATAAGCATCTGAACTATAGGTTCTAATTCATCGATCAAAATCGTATTACTTACACGTCCATTAAATTGGACCAATAGCTCAGCTTTGGAAATGGGTTCTTTGCTTTTCTGATAAAAGCCTATGGGACCTATTTTTACAAGAGGTTCCAGCTTGCTCAAATTTATTCTCCACTAACTTGTCATATACCATATCGATGATGGTTTTCAGGTTCACTATATCTTCACGGTTGTATTCGAGCAAAAGGTCAAGAGATCTGTTGTTTCCGCGTTCATACTCCCGCCAGAGGCGTACCGCGTCAAAACCTGAAAGTCCCGTAGTTTCCTCACTTCTGGAGATCCCAAGCATTTGTTCTATCTTTTTCAATCCACCCGAAAAGCCAATACGGCGCAAAGGATACATCAGATCGATGTGCAACTGGTCAAACTCGATCTCTGGGAATTCTCTTTTGATGAAAGGCAGATCGAAGCGTGCACCGTTAAAAGTGATAAGAGTTTTGTATCGGGGCAATTCTTCAACGATCTCTTCAAGATCAATACCTTTGACGTATGTTCTTGTTTCTCTTCCATTATAAATGCCCACGACTGTAATATTGTCATGGCAGGGGGCAAGACCCGTGGTTTCGATATCCACACATGCCACTTTATCCGAGAAATTCCCGTAGGCTCTCCAATGTTCAGAAGAAGGAAGGGAACAGGCAAAAAATCCATGGTCTCTGGCTTTGAGCCGATCCAAAGAATCCACTATGCCTGCACAGATGAGACTTTTCTTTTTATCAGGAATATGCACACTGTCCCTTTCACAGAGGAATTCTTCCCATGTTCTCACACCACTGCTCCATATGCGTTTCTCGATCGTGGCGCCTATCATGGGCATATGTATATATGTGCTTTCTAGCATTCAACCGGCCTCTGTTCTTTAGTATAGACTATTGATTAATAACCATAACGTTATGTGTATTCTGTAGCTATGTTTAATGATGAATCAAAACTAATATAATATATGAAATACTTTTATATTACTGTACAAATGTCAAAAACACCTTATAAGAGGAATGGACATGAAAAAACTTTCAGTTATAGGCGCAGGTAATGTGGGTGCATCCACTGTGCAGAGGCTTGCAGAGAGCAAATTTGGTGATATTGTTATGGTGGATGTGGTACCAGGCCTCCCTCAGGGAAAAGCACTTGATCTTATGCAAGCTGCGCCTTTGATGGGCTATGATGTGAACATAAAAGGAACCAATGATTACGCAGACATAGAGGGTTCCGATATAGTGATCATAACTGCAGGCATAGCACGCAAGCCTGGTATGACAAGAGATGATCTGCTGAACATCAACTCAAAGATCATAAGAGACGTATGTGGTAATATCAGGAAGTATGCACCAAAGAGCACAGTTATCACGGTTACCAATCCACTTGACATTATCACTTATGCTGTGTACAAATATACCGGATTTGGGAAAAAAAGGGTATTTGGTATGAGCGGACTATTGGACTCAAGCAGGTTTGCCTCTTTTGTATCCTGGGAGATCGGATGTTCCGTAAAGGATGTTGATGCAGTGGTGCTGGGTGGACACGGAGATAGCATGGTCCCTCTGCCACAATATACGACAGTATCAGGTATACCCATATCCGAATTCCTGCCACAGGAAACCATTGACAGGCTTGTCACAAGGACCATAGATGCAGGAGCTGAGATAGTCAGTCTTCTCAAGGAAGGAAGTGCTTTCTATGCTCCTTCGGCGGCGATAGTATCCATGGTGGAAGCTATCATAAACGATTCAGGAAGAGTGGTGCCAGCATCTGTATATCTTGAAGGGGAGTATGGGTTCAGTGACGTTTGTCTGGGAGTACCCGTAAAGCTGGGAAAGAATGGTATTGAAAAGGTGGTCGAAATAAAACTCACAAAAGAACAGATGGCAGCACTTTCAAAATCTGAAAGGTCTGTTAGGTCTGGTATAGAAAAGTTAGATCTGGGATTATGTGAAAAAGCATTTCTAGTATAGCGCATTTACATACCAATATTCATATATAAGTACTCTTAAATAAAGGAGAGATAGCATGCGTACGGATTTAACATCACTTTTCGGGCTTAATGTTTACACAGATGCTGGCACATACGTGGGAAAAGTGGCTGACCTTGTATTGAACGTTGAAGAAAGGAACGTTAAAGGGATAGCCATAACTGACATCAACAGGGATATATTTGATGTACCTACAAGAGGTGCCATTATTCCATACAGATGGGTAGTGACCACAGGGGACATTGTTATAATAAGGAGCATTGTCAGCAAGTTCAAGATAAAGAAAGAAAAAGAAGAAGAAGAGTAAAAAGCACATGAAGAAGCGAGAGATCTACAGTGATCTGCGCTGTGCACCTCCTTTTATTATCCGTGTAGACGGCAGAACATTCAGAGCCTCACTGTTACGCATGGGGATTAAAAAGCCTTTTGATAACAGGTTTGCAGTTTCTATGGGTAACGCCGTAGAGGCTCTGTTTAAGAAAAGCGGCCTTTCACCTGTTCTTGGATATACTTTCTCTGATGAGATCAACCTCTTGTTCAAAGACGCGCCATTTGACGGGAGAGTTGAAAAACTGAATTCGATCGGTCCCAGTTTTTTAAGCAGTGCACTTACTTTAGATATGAATATACAGGAACCACTTGCTTTTGATTCCCGCATCGTTCCTGTGTGCAGGGAGCAAATAGCGGAATACCTGGACTGGAGGCAGAAGGAAGCATGGAGGAATTGTATCAACTCGTATGCTTTTTACACTCTTGTTTCAAGAGGATCTAGTGAAAAAGAAGCAGCTGCTACCCTTAAAAAGAAAAGGTCATCAGATGTCCATGAATTGCTTTTCAGGCATGGCATCAACATCTCTAAAGTGCCTGCATGGCAGAGGAAAGGGATACTTGTCCATAAAGAGCAATACTACATTGAAGGGTATGATCCTTTGATGCAGATAAATGCAAGGAGTATTCGTACCCGAGTTGTGCAGAGCTGGGACGTACCTCTCTTTAATTCTCCAGGGGGTAAGCATCTCATCAGTTCATTGATTGACGACAGTTAACCATATAAACAGAAAGGGGTTTTATATCAACCATTATTTACGAATGGTGAACACATGGACAGACTGGAGCTTATAAAAAGGAACGTACAGGAAATTGTTACAGAGGAAGAATTGGAAGAACTTCTAAAAAAGAAGGACGATCCTGTTGCGTATGTGGGTTATGAGCCCAGTGGCAAGATACATTTAGGCCATGTGCTTACGGTCAATAAACTCCTCGATCTTCAGAATGCCGGTTTTCAGATCATAGTCCTGCTTGCCGATGTGCATGCCTACCTCAACCAGAAAGGTACTCTCGAAGAGGTCCGGAGAACCGCTGATTACAACAGGGATTGTTTCATAGCTCTGGGACTTGATCCACAAAGGACTAAATTCGTGTATGGTTCTGATTTCCAGCTGACATCCGATTACATGCTCAACGTACTCAAGCTTACAACCACAGCATCTCTTAACAGGGCAAGGAGAAGTATGGACGAGGTTGGCAGAAAGATGGACGATCCCAAGGTTTCCCAGATGGTCTATCCAATGATGCAGGCAATAGATATAGCTCTTCTTGGCGTGGATGTAGCCGTGGGAGGTATAGACCAGCGCAAGATACACATGCTTGCCAGGGAAGGCCTGCCATCTCTGGGCTTTAAGTCTCCTCTTTGCATACACACGCCCATACTTCTGGGTCTGGACGGAAAAAAGATGTCCTCTTCGAGTGATAATTTCATTTCTGTGGATGATTCGGAGGAAGACATCGATCAAAAGATGAAAAAGGCTTTCTGTCCTGCCGGTCAGGTGAATGAGAATCCTATACTGGAATTGTTCAGGTATCACATCTGTCCCAGATATCAGGAAATTACATTCGAAAGGCCGGAGAAGTATGGCGGGAACCTTGTATGCAGAAGCTACGAGGAGCTTGCAACGGTCTTCTCGGATGGACAACTGCATCCAATGGATCTCAAGAAAGGTGCTGCAACGTACATGAACATGGTACTTGAGCCTGTCAGGAAGGTTCTTAAAATTAATTGAACCTTTTTAAAGTCGCAACATATTTAACTGGTTACATACAACAAATAGTTAAAATATTCATTCAGGCGGAGGATCAAATGAGGTATACCTATCAGGATTCCACAGACCTGCCCATACAGCGTGATTTTATTCAGGATATCAATGATCTAATTGAAATAGCAGGGAAAGTCCTCTCCTTGGAAAACGATGCTATTGAGGCAAATGAAATTGAAATGAAGATCATTTCCTCTCTGGAGAACAGGATAGTAGATCTTGAAAAATTCGCGAGCGATGTAAAAGCGTATGTAAGATCCATTTCTCTTAACGCAGAGAATGTGGAGATACTCGATTGCCATAACGCCATCATGGATGCCTGTGATGAAAGTGTCAGTATCGGTCTTCATAATCTCAAAAAAGAGCTCGAGCAAAAAAAGCGGGATCATGAGGTGCATATTAACGAACTGGAACAGAAAATGTTTCCCATGCTCAATTCCCTTTTTGAGGACGGTATATACGGTGCTATACGGCAGTATTCCGTTCGCCTTGATAATGGTATCATGCGGGGTGAGCTCAAAGCCTCTATATCGGGTGTGGAATATGAAAGTGAGCTTCTGTACAGGAATGGGCCATTATTTATGCGGGAAGTGCATGGGAATATCCAGCTTCCGGTGTGGGCAAAAAGTGGGATAATACATAAGGAGAACAAAGTAAAGATGGTCGATGTAAGTGAGTTCATGATCACGAACATCGATTTTAATGGTATTTCCCATCTCGAACTGGCATTT
>JAHFZE010000137.1 GCA_020854785.1 Methanomethylovorans sp. | reverse complement strand
TTGAAGTTAATATAAGTAAGATCCAAATGGAGCAAGATGATAGAGAATTTCCACGAAATAATGGCATTGTGGGACAAACACCTGCTTACCATGCGGACCATTGAACACCTGGAAATGTTCAGTATCGCTCTGACCATATCGATGATAATAGGCGTTAGTGTGGGAGTGCTCATCTATATAAGGCCGAAGATAGCTTCCTCAGTACTTAATTTTCTAAATGTACTGGAAACTATACCTGATCTGGCATTGCTGGTCATTCTTTTGCCTTTTTTGCGTCTGGGAACTGGACCAACTATAGCTGCCGCGGTTATCTACTCTGTTTTGCCTATAGCAAGGAACACCTATACCGGCCTTAAAGGCGTGGATAGCAAATACATATATGTGGCTGAAGCTATCGGCCTGTCACCAAGGGACATACTTCTCAAAGTAAGGATACCCATGTCCCTGCCTCTCATAGCCGGGGGGATAAGGATAGCTCTGGTGTTTACCATGGGTGTTGTCACATTAGGAGGACTTGTGGCTGCCGGAGGACTTGGGACCGTGCTGCAGAACGGTATCCAGCTATATGAGAAGGATGTTATACTGCTGGCAGGCCTGTGGACAGGGATACTTGCTGTTATACTGGACCTGGGGGCCGGAAAGATCGAAAAGCAATTGTATAAGAGGTATGGTACATGGCAGCCACAGCATTGATACTGCATGCGACGTGGGAACATATAGTGCTAGTATATACCACATTGCTGGTAAGCATCCTGGTAGCTGTACCTCTTGCATTCGCTTCTCTCTATAACCGGCAGCTCGCCTCAGTTGTGATGAACTTTGCCAACCTGGTGCAGGCCGTGCCCAGTTTTGCAGTGATAGCCATAGTGGTGCCTTTTCTGGGGATAGGCTTTGTCCCTGCACTTATAGCCATAATGCTGAGGGCACTTTTACCTATAATTAAGAACACATACATTGGTCTTACAAACGTGGACCCTGCACTCATCGACTATGCTAACGGTATTGGGCTCAGTGAATGGCAGATACAGCGTTATATAAGGTTCCCTAATGCATATCCTGCCATGTTCGCAGGTATCAAATTTGCAGCCATCCTGGCAAACAGCATAGCTGTGCTTACTGCGTTCATTGGCAGCGGCGGATTGGGAGAGATCATCTTTCAGGGACTGATCGGCTACAACACTGGCAAGCTGCTCTCAGGAGCTATCCCTGCCATAATCTTAGCTCTGTTCATAGACCTTTCCTTTACCCTGCTGGAGAAAAAAATAACACCGGGATATATCAAACAATAAATGGCAATTAGCCCGTTCTGCAAAATGATCTTGAGGTCGGGATGGTCGTAAAGGGTTTTTCCTCATCTTGACAGTACTTCTATTATTGGTCAGTATATTGCAGTACTTGATGTAATTTATATACCACTGCTGTATTGATACAGTACTGTAATTATATAGAGGTATCATTATGGTAGATTTTGCATGTAAGGAGTTCCAGATCGAAGCTGTCATAAAGTGTGGTCTCAACCTGACAAAAGCAGAACTTATGGTATTGAAACATCTTTTGGGACATGGTACCAGATGGTTCACCACCGAGCAAATAGCCGCAGATCTGTCCCTTGACATATCCACAGTGCAGAGAAGCGCCAAAAAGCTCACTGAAAAAAAGGTGCTGCAAAAGTCCCAGAACAATCTGGAAGGAGGGGGGTATTTCTTCGTGTACAGAATAAGGAGCAAAAGGGAGATCAAGGAGCTTATCATGGAAATCATCCATAGCTGGGTTGCACGTGTTGAAAAAGAACTGATCATATGGGAAGAGGAACAGAACGTTATAGCTGTTCCTTGAAAGTTCCTAATACATGGTCTTGGTGAAAAAATGCTTAAAATTACTCCATATCTTGGTATCCTTGTAGTCATCGTATCTATTGCAGGTTTGTGGTATCCTATACTTGGATACTTCATGCTCCTGGTGTTTGCTACGCTGCTGATCATCAGTCCATTCAGAGGAAGATGGTTCTGTGGAAATCTGTGCCCCAGAGGTAGCTTCAACGATTTCTGGGTGGGCAAGATCAGTAAGAATAAAAAGATCCCCCCGGTGCTCAGGAGTTTCTGGATAAGGGTCCCCATATTTATCTTTATGATGGGATTTATGGGATACAGGCTGCTACAGACCCAAGGTCTGTTCTATCAGATAGGCATGATCTTTGTGATAATGTGTCTGACCACAACTACAATAGCCATATTGCTGGGCTTTTCCATCAATCCCAGAACCTGGTGTACGTTCTGCCCCATGGGTACTTTGCAGCATATTTTGGGAAAAGACCGCTATCAAGTACATCTGGATGATGAGAAATGCATCAGCTGCAGGAAGTGTGATAAGGTGTGCCCTATGCAGCTGGATGTCCGTAACAGCCTCTCTAAAAGGGATTGTATAAAATGTGGCAGATGCATTGAGATATGTCCCAGAGATGCACTTGCATTTGAAAATTGAGTGGAAGGGCTTCTTCACTCATATTGTTATCTTTTGATCGCAGACCAAACGCTAAACATTTAAAGTTTGAACTCCATGGATTCAATTAGCAAGGAGAATTGAATGAGATATTCGCTCACTAGTGCTTTACTGGTTTTTTTCATGTTTGAACGCATATATTCTGCACATGGCCTCAAGAATGTAGGTAACGTGAATTTCTCGATAATTGATACCATCACAGAGGTTACACCTTAAGAATTGGTGGATTTTTAAGAGTTTTCAATGATCAATATGAAACGAATTTGTACGACGATCAGTATCAAAGCATCACCAGAAGATGTATGGGAAATCCTCTCTAACATCAAAGAATATCATACTTGGAATCCATTTATCACCAAGGCTTCTGGAAAACTGGAAGTTGGAGAAGTGCTTGAAGTAGAATTCAAAACCAGCAACTCCCTGAAGATCAATCTCAAACCTGTGATACTCAATACAGAGATTAACAGGGAAATACGCTGGAAAGGGCAATTCTGGGTGAAGGGATTGCTGGACGGAGAGCACCTGTTCAGGATAGAGGAAATGGAAGATGGAAGTGTACATTTCATCAACTGCGAGAAATTCACTGGGCTTTTGATGCCGTTATTCATGTATCTGATAGAAGAAGACACGGAAAATGGTTTCAAGGCAATGAACGAACAACTAAAAGCAATGGCCGAAAAAAGAAAGGCTAAAAGAGGACTTTGAATTCCCGTCCTCTTGGTCCGAGACCTTTTGATGTTTCAGATACTCTAAACAAAATGTGCCCTGGGTCTAATGACCCTGTTGTCACTATATTGTTCCAGACAATGAGCTATCCATCCGGATATCCTTCCTATAGCAAATATAGAAGTTGCAAGATATGATGGGATATCCAGGTCCTTATATAGTACACCTGAATAGAAATCTACGTTCGGATATATAGGTTTATGCTTGTTCTCGACCATTTCATGATACATTACTGACTCTATTTCCCTGGCAAGATTGAACCAGTGGCTATCACCTTTTTCCATAGCTAATTTCATTGCTATGTCCCTGTAGATACGGGCCCGGGGATCATAGGTCTTATAAACACGGTGTCCGAATCCCATTATTCTCTGTTTGTGCTCCAGATGTTCTTGAACATATGCTGCGATATTATCAGGTGAACCAATATCATCCAGCATATCCATTACTCCTTTCCTTGCTCCGCCGTGCAGGGGACCTTTGAGGGTACACAGACCAGAGATGATGGCAGAATGCAGGTCAGAGAG
>JAHFZE010000248.1 GCA_020854785.1 Methanomethylovorans sp. | reverse complement strand
ATCTTTCTCTCAACTCAGACACAGGAATATTGATAGCATTCTGAATATGGAAATTTTCGTATTCACTTGATGCCCTAACATCCACAAGGACCGCTCTCTTGCCTTGTTTCACCCGCCGATTTAATTCATGAGAAGACAACTGAGGTACATGTGCTGTAGGATAACCGGCAGTGACCCAGGCATACATACCACCAGCTAAATACCCATGAACTCTGTCAAGTCCCACCCTGTGCAGCTGTCTGGAAGCCTCAGCAGCCTGCCCATACCCTTCGCTTACCAGGAGTATATCTTTTTCAGGGGGAAGCAGCCAACCTGCAAAGGTTGGGAAATTACCGTTAATATCAATGCTGTAAGCCCCTAGAACATGTTGTCCCCCAAATGCCTCAAAGTTACGTACATCCAGCACCAGAAAATCGTGATCAGCTGAGAGAGAGGAGAAAACAGGAGGCTCAAGATCTTCAAGAGAAGGCAGATCGATAACCTTTACAGGGCCCTGCCGATTGATATCCGTACACCTGCGGAAATGATCGGGGGCATCGGGCATCCCATGGGTAAGAGAGTCTATGAATTTCCTGCGATCACTTATTTTCAGTGCATAGTTGAATTTCTTTTCGTATCCTATAGTGCTTGTTCTCTTTGCTGCCATTGCTCTGCCACAGAGAGAACCTGCACCATGGGCAGGATAAACTTCACAGGTATCGGGCAATCTCATGATTTTCCCGTGGAGACTGTCATAGAGTTTGGAAGCAAGCTCCTCCGCCCTTCCGGGAAACAGATCTGGACGGCCTACATCCCCCACAAAGAGAGTATCTCCGCAGAACAATGCTACAGCGTCATCTCCCCTGGACATGTCAGTCACCACATAAGAAATATGCTCAGGAGTGTGTCCGGGGGTTTCAAGCACCTGTATGGCCATATCTTCCATCTTAAAAGAATCCCCTTCCGCGAGAGGTACATGGTCAAAGTTGAAGTTTGCAGACCTGGGACCGCATATAGTGGCTCCGGTCCTCTCTGCGAGATCCATGTGCCCTGAGATGAAATCGGCATGCAGATGGGTTTCGAGTATGTATGTTATCCTTGCACCCATCTCCCGGGCAACATCAATATATATATCAGCATCACGGCGTGGGTCTATTATGGCACATTCTTTGTCCCCACCTAAAAAATAGGAACTATGAGCAATCTTTTTTGTAAAGAACTGTTGTATTATCATTTAATTCACTCCCATCCTCTATATTTGTTATTTTGTAATCTACAAATAAATGACTGATAAATTTATGTTATGCTTAAAGTGTCCCATATCTTTGACACAGATTTGGGATATATACTAAATATAAACTATGAATTTGATATAATATCAAAAAACTTAAATAAACCTTATTTACTACATGAATTCATGGAATCGTTTACCGGACTGGAAGTATCCCCGCGAAAAGTCGATTACCTTAAGTTCCTTCTCAAAAAAGAAGAAACCGTGCGTACGACTGACATATCATCCGAACTCAATGTGGACCCATCCACGACAACAAAGACCCTTGCAGACCTTGCCTCTCAGGGCTATGTGGACCATGTGCCTTACAGAGGAGTACGGCTGACAGAAAAGGGTAAAGAATATGCACAGTTCCTCATCCACAGGCATAACATCCTGAGCCTTCTTTTAACACATTATGGCCTCTCTGCTGAAGAATCCTGCCATGAGGTGTCCAGGTTCGAAGCATATGTTTCAAAAGATGCTATAGAGAAGATTTGTGCTTCAATGGGCCATCCTACTGTAAGCGTCTGTGGGAAAATACCCCATGGCTCATGCAGACTCGGAGATCATTCATAAAGAACATAATTTTTTATCGTTTAAAGTTGGCATATATCCAAATTGTTTGGGTTAATAGAACATAAATAATACAGAAATTAGAGGTGGAGCATGAACAAAGTGATAAAAGCATTAGCAATGGTTGCAATATGTACCATATTGCTGTTTAGCGGTTGCACAGAGAAAACACAGAACATGAATACAGAAACTTCGGCTGATAAACTGATAGTTGCCGTGAGCATCCTTCCACAGGCAGAATTCGTGGAACATATCGGAGGAGACAAAGTTCGCACGGTGGTAATGATCCCTGCTGGCGCAAGCGCCCATACGTACGAACCCACTCCAAGCCAACTCAAGGATCTCAGCGAAGCAGAGGTCTATGTGAAAGTGGGTTCTGGTGTGGACTTTGAACTCGTATGGATGGACAAACTGCTGTCCGTGAATCCAGATATGTATTTAGTTAACTCTTCCAAAGGTATTCAGCTCAGGATCATGGGAGAACATGAACACGAAGAAGAACATGATCATGAAGAAGCAGAGAACAAGTCAGAGGAGCACATCGAAAAAGAACATGAACACATCGGCCTTGATCCGCATGTCTGGACTTCACCTCAGGAAGCAAAGATAATGGTCAAGAACATATACGATGGACTTGTGGCCGTTGACCCTGAGAATGAAGATACATACAAACAGAACTATGATGCTTACATCGCCAAACTCGATGAAGCGGATGCAAAACTGAAAGCCGTGCTTGCCGGAAAAGAAGGAACCAGTTTCATTGTATATCATCCTGCATGGGGATATCTTGCAGATGACTATGGATTACATGAGATCTCGATAGAAGTAGAAGGAAAGGAGCCAAGCGCACAGGATATGCAGAAACTCATTGACGAAGCAAAAGAAAAAGGAATAAAAGTCATCTTCGTACAGAAAGGGTTCAGTACATCAAGTGCCCAGACCATTGCCCGGCAGATAGATGGAGAAGTAGTGGAGATAGACCCACTTGCAAAGGATTATATAGATAACCTGGATAGGGTTTCTAATGCATTTGCAAAAGGACTGGCATAAATGACAGAGGTCGTAGAGCTTCAGGATATATGGGTAAGTTATGGTGACGTCACAGTACTGGAGGCAGTTGACCTCATAATACAGGACAAGGATTTCCTGGGCATCATTGGTCCCAATGGAGGAGGAAAAAGTACGCTTCTTAAGGTTATCCTGGGCCTCATAACCCCTGACAGAGGGATCGTGAAGCTTCTGGGTGATAATCCTGTGAAGACGCGCAAACATGTGGGGTATGTACCCCAATATGCCTCCTTCAATCTAAATTTTCCTATAAGTGTCTGGGAAGTAGTCCTTATGGGACGGATGAACACGGTCGGATCTTTAAGGAGATACGGCAAAAAAGACCATGATGCTGCACAGGAAGCTCTTAAGAAGGTAAAGATGTTGGAATACAAGGACCGACAGATCAGTGAGCTTTCCGGCGGACAGCGTCAGAGGGTTTTTATAGCCAGGTCACTTGTCACTGACCCCAAACTCCTGATACTTGATGAGCCCGCAACAGGAGTGGACTTTGTCATGCAGAAAGAGTTCTACGAACTTTTAAGGGAACTTAAACAACACATATCCATTATTATGGTTTCTCACGATATCAGTGCTATTTCTGTCTACGTGGACAAGGTGGCATGTCTTAACAGAAAGTTACACTATCACAATTCCAAGGAGCTAAGTCCGGAGGATCTTGATGCCTCTTACGGGTGTCCTGTAGAAATGCTTGCACACGGGATGCCACACAGAGTGCTTAAATTACATTGAGGTAGTAAAAACATGATAGAGATCCTTCAGTATGATTTTATGAGAAATGCCTTACTCACTGCGATCCTTGCAAGCATAGCCTGTGGCATAATAGGCGTCTATGTTGTTGTCAAGAAGATCGTGTCCATTAGCGGAGGGATCTCCCATGCTTCTTTCGGTGGAGTTGGTCTTGGATATTTCCTTGGCATCAATCCCCTTTACGGTCTCATACCTTTCAGCCTCTTTTCTGCCCTGGTGATGGGACTTGTGAGCAAACGTTCAAAGATGTCCGAAGATACTGCTACTGGCATACTATGGTCACTGGGAATGGCTATAGGCATCATTTTTATCAATCTGACACCTGGCTATGCACCTGATCTTATGACATATCTTTTCGGCAACATACTTACTGTTTCAACATCCGACCTTCATGTGATGCTTGCCCTCGATGCTCTCATAGTGGTTATCGTATATGCTTTCTATAAAGAGTTCATGGCAATGTGCTTCGATGAGGAATTCGCATCTGTCATCGGAGTTGCTGTAGAACGTATGTATCTACTCCTTTTATGCCTCATAGCCCTTACTATTGTATTACTCATAAAAGTAGTAGGAATAATCCTTATCATAGCCCTGCTTACAATGCCTGCCACACTGAGCGCACATTATACACATAACCTGCGCAATATGATGTACCTATCCATCTTCTTCGGAGCCTTCTTCAGTATAATGGGACTTTCCCTATCCTACCTTCTGGATATCCCTTCAGGTGCAACGATCATCCTGGTGATGGCAGGAGTATATATCATCCATTTCATATACGATGGACTTACAAAGAAGGTACACGCCTAAAGGATTTTAAATAAGACGATCATTGTAGATAGCTGCTTAAATGCAGTCCTACAACTCCTACTATAACCAGTAATAGAGATACTATTTTTACAAGGGGCATTGGTTCATGGAAACCCACTGATCCTATAATTGAGATCATCGCCACCCCAAGGCCAGCCCATATAGCATAGGCAACACTTACATCTATCTTTTTCAGGGCGATGGTAAATGACACAAAACTGATACCATAGAACACAAATATCAATATTGATGGTAATGTTCTTGTAAACCCTTCGGACAGTTTCATACACGTAGTCCCGCATATCTCGAACAGTATGGCAGCTGCAAGGTATAGATAGCTCATGTTCCTCCTTTATGTTTTTTAGATCGTGCAAGAGTCTTGAGTTTAGTTCTTATTAGTATTTGCTAATTATCAACAATTTCCTTTGGATCGTACAAGTTTACGAGATCAAATGTTCTATATGATAGAAAATATTTGCATGATAAGCATTAGCTCTATCGATATAAAGAATTATACAAACTTTTTTACTAAATGGAAGGTTAGATAGGGTTTTTATCATACAATGAATCGTGTTATTTCTTCAGTGTACACACAGGAACATAAAATTCATACCTGAGAAGAACATAAACATGCATTTATGGGTCCAGACATCGAGATTATCATCTACATGATACTGCTTGCCCAAAATGAAAAGCATTAATTGTAAGGTGCTGAGTATTGTTTCAAAATAAATGCATTCAATAACGATAACTGTATATACCAACACCCTCTTTTTTTAAATAGGGTGTGTGTTTCGTGTACATATTCTCCACATGCAGAAGTGACTGTTCAAGAACTATAACTTTTGTTTTTACAGTTGCTCTTATTTTATTATTGTTTTTACCGATTGCATCTGCCAGGGATTATTCTCTTGAAAGTGCAGTTGTGAATGTCACAGTATCTCCCGAGGGAATAGTACATGTGCAGGAATTCCTCACATATCGCTTTGATGGCACATTTTATGAGGTATACAGGCAGGTTTATCCTCCACCGGAAGGCTCCATAGAGAACATACAGGGCTATTGTGAAGGAGGTTCGTGTGACTTTTATGTGACCGACATTTATGGAGGCTATGAACTGGTAGGCAAGCTACCGTCTCCAACGCCTGAGCAGATCACCTTTATCACTTCCTATGATTACTATGGAGGCCTTAAGGTGTACAATGATGTTTCAGAGCTACACTACAAATTCTGGGGAGATGAATGGGAAAAACCTGTTAAGAACCTTTCAGCAACCGTTACCATCGTTCCTGCTAAAGGCTCTGAAATAACCTATTGGATACATCCTAACGACTATACCAAAATTGCAACTAAAACCGGTAATACGATCACAGTCCAGGCCGATGATATCCCTTCCAATAGCTGGTATGAGATACGGGCCATCTTTCCCAGGCTTTCATCACCGGACTCAAGATATGTGGCTATGTATGAGCAGAATGCTAAGTTCCAAATATTCCTTATAGAATCTCAGTACGCACTGAAGCAGAAGGCTCTGTATGTGGTTTTCATAGTATATGTGCTTCTGGCATTATCTCTTCTTTTGGCTCCATTCTATCTCTACTCCAAATACGGAAGGGAACCTGACATAGCATACGAGGGTATATATGAACGTGAACTGCCATACGATTCCAGTCCGGCTGTGGTCAACGCTATGATGAAAGGCGAAGTCGGCGTTCCCACGATAGATGGTTTCGCTGCAACTGTAATGGACCTTATACATCGGAATTACCTTAGTATAGACGACAGCAATCCAAAGGATATTGTGCTGCACATAACCGGTCAGGAGAGGGGAGCTTCTCCGGGACTTCTGGACTTTGAAAAGGATGTTCTGGAACTGATCATAAGCCATTCTGATGGACGTCAGCTGCATTGGAAAGAGTTACATTCAAGACTCAAAAAAGGCACATCGTTCTATAATTTCATAAATTCCTGGAATAAAAAGGTGAAGGGCCATATAGACCTTGAAAGACTCTTCATTGAACAAGGGGCCAAAAAAATGGACTATTTCGCTGGTGTGCTTTTCCTTGTGGCTCTCCTTAGTCTTTTCGCAGTTCCCTTGCTTGGAGACTCATCTGCTTATCCTATAATTGAAAAATTGGGTTTTATGCCAATAATCATTGCAGTCATTTCACCTATTGTGCTTGTCCTCAATGCCAGATACAGGACCTTTCTGGGCAGATGGACCCCAGAAGGTAAGCTTTTCATAGATCGCTGGAAGAACTTCAAGAGATATCTCACGGATTTCTCTGATCTGAAGGAACATCCTCCTGGGTCGGTGAAGATCTGGGACCATTATATAGTATATGCCATGGCACTGGGTGTGGCCGAAGAGGCACTCAAGAACATGTCTGTAATAGTTCCAAAAGATGATTTCAGGACAAGCCATTTCCATAACAGGGTCTATGTTACAGGCTATGCTTCAGATTTCAGCCATGCTTACCAGAGGTCAGCGCCCAAGTCCTCTTCTGGAGGAAGTCGCGGAGTAGGTGGATCAGGTGGCGGTTTCGGTGGCGGTGGCGGTGGTGCCAGATGAATTAAGAACGGAGGAAAAAAGATGATACTAGATGTATTGTGGATACTAGGTGTAGTTCTTGTTATAGCGTTGCTTATTGCGCTGTTTGTCTTTTCTATTTATAACAAACTAATAGCTTTACGCAACAGAGTGGAGAACGCATGGGCACAGGTAGACGTCCAGCTTAAGCGCAGGTTCGATCTGATCCCCAATATAGTGGAAACTGTGAAAGGTTATGCAAAGCATGAGGAGGCTGTCTTTGAGGAGGTCACAAAGGCCAGGTCTGCATGGATGTCAGCATCAACTGTCGGCGAGGCTGCACAGGCGTCTAACATGCTTACCAATGCATTGAAATCCTTATTTGCTGTTGCAGAGGCTTATCCTGAACTTAAGGCCAATGAAAATTTTAAGCAATTGCAGCAGGAACTCTCTCAGACCGAAGATAAGATCGCCTATAGCAGGCAGTTCTACAACGATACGGTTATGAAATACAACATTTCCATCCAGCAGATACCGAACAATATAATTGCAGGCATGTTCAATTTTGAAAAGAAGGAATTGTTAGAGACTGCGGAAGAGGAAAGGATCGCTCCAAGGGTAAATTTTTAGTCATGTCATGATAATTGAGCCAATTGAACAGTTTTGATTTTTTATTTTCCTCAAGATTCTAGAAGAATGCTACATGGACCATCTATTCTTAACTGGCTCAGATATGAAATTTTTATGATCTATAATAATTTTTTTCTTATCATCTTTGGCAATTCACAGCCATTGGCGTTATTTTTAATATTTGCCTGTAAGCTCTTTGATAGTGACCTCAATGACACCTGTGGCGTTTACCACATTATAGGACAACTTTGCCCCATTTAAATGAGGAGTGTATTATTTACGATCTCATTTAAGACAGTTTTCTTCAGATCATGATCTTCAATGATGGTTGCTGTTCGGTAATAACGATGCTTTCATACTCTGTATTTATCCCACATGGTGAATCATCAAGAATAAGACCTTTCATTTCATAGACCTGGAAGCATATTTTTTCATTTGACAAGATATTACTGATCTTCTGTCCCATTGGCAAACCGTGAATGTAGATCTTGTCCTCATATATGTGAAATGAACAGGAACAACATAAGGATATCCATTTTCATTTATAGTTGCAATATTGCCTACAGGCACCTTTATTAATATAGATTTTGTTTTTTCGTCGTTCAGCTGATGATCCTTCATACGGTTTTGCATATCATTTCCTCCATCGAACAGATATGCTTCTTCTAAATATTCATATATTTCAGGTTATCTGCTATATTATATAGGCCTAATTTTGCTATGTACATCTAATGACCCACATGCTGCATTTCCAGCTTCAGAAGATGTTCCTTTATGTGCAAGCCAAACCTATAACCTGTAAGTTTTCCATTTTTGCCTATAACCCTATGACAGGGAATAAAGATAGGTATAGGATTGTGACTGGTTGCAAGCCCAACAGCCCTTGAAGCTTTTTGATTACCTAGTGTCTGTGCTATTTCCTCATAATTTCTGTTTTCACCATAAGGAATAGAGCTTAAAGCTTTCCAGACGCGCAGCATGAATTCTGTCCCTGAGGGGCAAGAGGAAGCATGAAATCTTTTTGTTTTCCGGCAAGATAGCTCTGCAATTGTCTGTTTGCCTCTTTCAATAGTTCTGTTTCATTTAATATAGCATCCTCCGGGAAGCTCTCGTCATGAAAGTATACGTTCGTAATGCTATTGTTGCTGTCAACAATTCCTATTTTTCCAATGTATGTTCGATAAAAGAATATATTTTTCATGGTTCATTTATCATCTCTGTATCTTAGATGCAATGTCATTTCGTTCGATCCTGCTATCGTATTAGATTTCCATATACTTCATAATATCTTAAACACCACTTTGGATCCCTACTCATTTAGCCCTTACCGGACAATGTTAAAGTCATCACCTTTCAATAAATAGAAATAGTTTAGATATTATTCTGGAAATATATTCAGGATTCGATGAACAATGAGATTAAACCTGATCCAATTTCTGGCAAATTCTTCCCTTATGATGTCTGGCATCTTTATGCCTGTTTTTGCGAGATCTCTTGGAGCTTCATATTTTGAAGTTGGCCTTATCAGTGCTTTTTTTGCAGCAGCTTCCTTTTTCTCGTCATTCGTATTTGGAAAAGCTGCTGATATCAATCGTCTGCGGCCTATAATTCTGGCAGGTCTTGCAGTTTCTGCAGTGTCTTTCTTTATGCAGGTATTTGCCTATAATGCCGCCTCACTTGCTGTGATCCGTGCAATGGTGGGTTTCAGTGTAGGAGTATATCCAGCTGCTCTTATTGTTAGCGTGTATTATGAAAAGGAAAGTATCGGTAAATTCAGCTCTTTTGGCTCCCTTGGCTGGATGGTGGGATACCTGGTTGCCGGGTTCATAGGGAACATAGAACACCTTTTCATCCTGTCATCCCTGTTCTTCACTATCGCCTTCCTTGCAGCTTTTGGGCTTACGGATGTACAGAAGCCTTCTATTTCCGTGAGTTATTTTTCATTGGCTGT
>JAHFZE010000240.1 GCA_020854785.1 Methanomethylovorans sp. | reverse complement strand
TCTTGCGTCTTTTGGTAAAGACAGCTGTAACGAACTTGAGGAAGAAATCCTTATCCGTTACTTCAAAGGGAGCTGGTCGCGGACAAACCTTTACTACTGCAGACTCTACCTGGGGCGGAGGAGAAAAAACACCTTTTGGAAGCTTCATAATTATGGAAGCATCTGCAAAGTACGAAGTGTTCACTGTTAACCTGCTATAGTCATGTGACCCGGGTTTTGCTATCATGCGTTGGGCAAACTCATATTGGTACATGAGTATCCCGAGCTTAAAATCGTGCTTAAAGAGCTTGAAGGTTATCTCGGAAGAAATAGAATAGGGGAGGTTAGCAACCACTTTATCGAAGATGGGAAATTCCACTTTCAGAACATCCCCGTGGATGATATGGAGTTTATCCTCCCCCCTGAACCTGTCTTCCAATACGGCCACAAGTTTTGGATCAAGCTCTATTGCGATCACTTTATGTGCCTGGCACAAAAGACGTTCGGTAAGATTGCCAATGCCTGCACCGATCTCAAGGACGATCTCCCCTGGAACAATATCCGCAGACTCAACTATTCTGTCCAGTATCCCCTCATCCACGAGAAAATGCTGATCGTGCTGTCCTCCGTATATGCCATAATGGCGCAGTATGTCCCGGACCAAGGATATGTTCACCCTTATTCCTGTTTTGGACGCCTGGGGGGTATAGTGAAGAGTCTGTATTTGATATTGTCGTCCTTGAGCTCTTCGATTATCCTATTGGATATGATCTTTTCAGGGGAATGCAGGCCTCCTATCCTTTCATGGAGTTCTTTAAGACTGGTAAAATTGCCGTTCTTGCGTTCATCAATGATAGCCCACATGAGCTTTTTTCCGATACCTGGAAGTAATTCCAGCATATGCAACCTATTGGTTATAGGATGTGCATCATTGAAGAAATCCACGAATCTCTGCTCATCAAGAAGCACCATCTTCTCAAGCATGTATGGAAGCTCTAACTGGGAGCCATGGCTGAGGTCATTGAAACCTATCCTGTGCTTAACATGATCGATAACATCACGATCTCCTTCACCAATATAGACCCGCGACTCAATCTGAGGAACTGCATTCTCCTTTGGCACCAATTCCATGAGGACAAAGTGCTTTTCCCCTACAGCCTGAACCAGGGGTTTTTTCTGATAGGATGGCTTGGAATCCACACTACTTCCATAGGGCAGATAATCTATGATCCATGCATAATCCTCTCTGTCAGGCAATTTTCCCCTTGTCATCATACTAAACACTTCCGTAAAAGTAACAGCTAATGATTGTGCACAACAATCAAAATAAAAATGGGATATTCAAATATAAATCTATTCTACTGCCTCGCTCACAAGGTCCAATATCGAGTCAAGCTCAGATTCTGAAAGAGTGTACCTTTCCTTTGCATACAGAGTCCTGAGCTCGTCCCTTGTCTGGGGAGCTATGTCAGCTATCCGTACAGCAATATCTGGTTTCATCTTTTCCAATTCCATGAGCTTGTTAACAAGCTCCCGTGACCTCTGGGCGCTCATCCTGGAGAACATCTCCGCATGGTTGATAGCCTTACGTAGCTCATACCTGAGCTCTTCCCCTTTATTGAGGCGATCTTCCATGATCTCATTGAGCATCTCCCTGACCTCTGAGATGGTCAGAAGTTCTTCACTTAGAATGTTCTTTACTATCATCTAAATACACTCTTGATGTATCCTACAGTATGTGGAACTCTATATCGATAACATATATCCTATACTCACTCATCAAGATATATCTATCGATAATAAGCTTAAAGTGTTTCCAGTGAAGGTAGAATTACCATCACTTTTGGGGTTTCAGGTGCTGTGGCAGGGAAATTACCTCTTTCATAGAATTTCCGTCCCTTACCTGCAATAAATAAGCTCTGCCCCTCTGACCAACTACTTTACCCGTGCTTCCCTGGAATTTTGGGTTTGGCATCCCTTTTTGGACACTTGGGTCGATGTCTATGTGTACCATCTGACCGTTATTGAATTCCTGAATAGCCTTACTTACTGGGGAAATTCCTCTTTCCCTAATGGTCTTCTTCAATTTGTACCTTGTACAATGTCTCTCACCATGTGACATAATTCTTCTCCGTTGTTTGTATTGTGATCAGTGATCAATAGATAATATCTCAAATGTCAACGTCCACTACATCAAGTTCATTAACTGTAGCCTGCTTACCTAACATCCCGGTAAGGCTTGGAATGGTCCGCCCCTCATCACCGGATACGAGTTCTTTGACATACAGACCACCTTCGCACCTGACCCTCAACATCGCATGATCGGCTTCCAATCCTAAAAGTTCTATGCCATGCACATACCTTTTTCTGGTTAGATCAGCCCTTCTGTGGGATACACGCTGAGGCGTCCTTTGATGGATCTCGGTACCTGAAAGATTCTCGAGTGCAGATGTTAGTTCTTCCTTTGAAACTGGGTCACTGAATGTAACTTTAAGGTTATATACTTTATCCGCATGAGCAGATTTCAACTTCTCGACCATCTCCTTGGATACGATCTGCAATCCATGCACTTCCACTTTACCGGATGCATGAGAATTGATCGCCTCTTGAAGCTCTTTTAGGTCAATGGTACGAGTTCGTGGGCTGATAGCCTCCACCACAAAAGGTCTGCCATTGCCCAGCATAAGAGCGTCTATGTCCTCTCTTCCCGCACCGTGGAATGCAGTATCTTCAGCACATGCTGCATCGATAACATCTGTTTTTATCAGCTCATCTACAGATTCAGGATACTGCTTACCGGTAAAACCGCATTTGTCACATCCTTTGCCTTTA
>JAHFZE010000286.1 GCA_020854785.1 Methanomethylovorans sp. | reverse complement strand
TCCAGCGACTGCCGTCGCTGCCTCTATCGTTGTAATCGTTGTGCAACGATAGAGAAAAAATAGATTTAAATTGCAACGATAAATGCAACGATAGACTTATCGTTGGAGGAATAATTGGGGTCAGACCTACACATTTGACATGATGCTCTGTTTCCAGAAAAAGTTGAGTCTGTTTATTGTTTGGAAAAACAGTGGGTTAGGGCAAAAGACAAAGGCCAGTTTGGTTTAAAGACTCAATCACGGTGATGTTGGACTACATCTTGGCAAAACAAATATCCCCTCTGCGCGCGGCACTTCCCTTATACAAGGGCAGACTATGTGGCAGCATGGGGATATTGGGTTAAATGTAGGCGAAATATTGTATAAAGTCAAAAATTTTTAGCATAGCATTTCGGAGTGTGGCAGGGAGCTGTTAACGTGAACAATTGGGGTCAGACCTACACAATTGAAATTTGTTGCAACCAAAGGTCTGTCAAATTGAAGGTAGTTTAGCATTTGAAAACTTAAAATCCCCAGAATTGCAACAGATCTGTTTTGAACCTTTGAATTTGGCATCGTTCAAACAAATAATGCAAAAAAAGATATACTTAACAATATTAATTTGTTTTGTACAAATCCAGAGCAGCAGTAATCTCCTTCCAATTTTATATGTCAATTATGGTTAGGTGGTTTCATACAAAGTGATTGACTATATGTTTTTTTAGATTTATAATATGACTCAAGTCAAATAATAGGAGTGTATAATATGTCCCGACCGCCACAGGATCCGCAAATTAGAATAAATGAAATTTTGGATGTTGCAGAAACAATGTTTTATGAGCGTGGTTATCAGCCTACAATGATTAGTGATATCGTAAAAAAGGTAGGAGTAGCTCAAGGCACATTCTATTACTATTTTTCTTCCAAAGAAGAACTTGTTGAGGCTCTCATTAATAGGCATTTATCGAAATTTCTAACAGCAATAGATGCGGTTGCCAACTCTACAGAAATTTCTTTGCCTCGAAAAATCGAGTTGATGGCAAATATTATGCTTGCCACAATTCATGGGAAACAAGGATTATTGCTAGAATTCCTTTACAATGATCAATATCTTCATCTTATGGATAAAGTATTTCGACAGGCAAAAAAATTACTTGCTCCATATTTACTGCTTGTTATTAATGAAGGGGCTAGCAAGCATGTTTTTTCAGTTTCATACCCCAGAGCCGTTTCAAACTCTATCATGTCCATAATTCAATGCTATGTAGAAGCCATATATGAAAAAGAAGAGCCTGATATTTTAGAATACCAAAAGAAGTTTGCAAAGCGCCTTATTGAAAATGCACTCGGATTACCCGAAGGGGAGTTACATATACTAATTTAGTGTGATGGGATCATAGTAAGCTCAATAATCTATGAGTTTTTTTATCATTGGGTTTTATGACTTGAGTCATAATAATCAGGTGATTTAGTGCTTCAATACAAATTTTTTTATATCAGAGGGAATAAGAAAATGAAAATTTTGATATTCTATTCTTCCATTGGAAATGGACACATTAGCGCAGCTCGTTCGATTGAAAAAGAAATTTTAAAAAAGGACCCTTTTGCCGTTATTTTGCAAAAAGACATTCGTGAATTTATGGATCCAATGACAAGAATACTTGATGAAAAACTCTATTGGTTTGTCGCCAAGAACTTGCCATTTTTGTTTGACAATATATTTCAATCCATGCATAAACAAAGAAAGTGCATTGGCTCATTAAACTACCTACCCAGTGATTATTCAGAAAAAAGAGTATGTGAATACATCATCGATGAAGCCCCGGATGCTGTTTTTACTACACACTATGGTGCAGCCCAGGTATTGGGAAATTTAAGAGAAAAAGCACTGATGCCAAACATTAAGATCGGTTGGCTGCATACCGATTATTTTGTGGGGTATTTTCCTCGTATATCTAAAAGGATCGATAGGACTTTTTTAGCACATCCTGCACTAGAAACAAGCTGGCTTGAATCCGGCGTGTTCTCTGATTTGGTTGAGACTTCCGGCATGCCGGTAAATGTCCAAGGCACTGATTCAGATGTTTCAAAAGAATGCCTTAGCAAAATTGGATTTCAATCATCAATTAAAACAATTGTCCTTGCAAGTGGAAAGGAGGGAGTAGGAAATTTTCCTGAAATTGTCATAAATTTGGCTAATGCGACAGAGCAACCACTTCAAATCATTGCTGTTTGCGGCCGCAATAAAAAACAACATGAAGCATTGAATCAAATTAGACATCAGATGCCCAAGCAAGTTAAGTTGGAAATTATGGGATTTATTCCACAAATTGACTTGCTTTCGTTTATTAATGCGTCTGATTTGTTTATAACCAAAGCTGGGGGACTAGCTCCATCTGAAGCCTTTGTATTAGGAAAACCTACTATATTACTGAGTGTGATAAGCGGACACGAAAAAGAAAATGCTAAATTCTTCTCGAAACTTGGGCTAGCTGAAATAAATTACTCAGTCGAAGAAATTGGCCGCCAAGCACAGCTGCTTCTCAAAGATGTAGCAAAACAAACTTCGATGCTAAAAGCGCAACAAGTGTTCAGAGAAAACATTGAAATAAGTAAGATCGCGGATTTTCTCCTAAGCCCGAAAATTGTGCAGCGTGGTTTAAGCCCGGAATTTGGTTTGGAAAATGGATATTCAGCATGCAATATTCAATCTGCTCTGGCTCAGTTAGAAAACAACGTTCCTGCCGATATAGAGATTTTGCTTTCCTACTCTTCATCAAAAGAAGATGAACGTATCGCTATGGAAAATCCTTTTGGGCATATTGCAATTCGGATCGGTGATACCGTATATAGCTCTAACCATCATGCAGATCCGGCAAAAGATTCACTTTTGCTCCAACAAATCAACCTTTCGGATTACTTATTCGGCGTCGTTAATCCAACATCGAGCAATCAAGAGCATACAAGTACGTATGGGATCGCTTATGGCCGAGATACACTAGGGTTCCGTATTAAAGGAATTCCACCGGAAGCCATTCAAAGAATGCATGCAGAGGCGGCAAAGATCGAGAAAGAATTCAGCATGGGTCAATGTAGGTACGATGTAAAAAAATCAAATTGTGCAGATTACGCTGAAAGAATATTGAAGGCAAGTGGATATTATAAGAGACAGACGCATGTTTTGAGCTCAATTTATACTATGCCGTTGGATGTATTTGAAAAAGCACAAAAAAACTTTAAAGCTTTCCCTAGCTTCTGCACTGAATTGGTAGCATATCGGAGACTCTCAAGCTCTAAATCACCCTACCGCTTCTCTCGGTTTCCGCTTTCTTTGGGGCAGCCTGTAAGATCATTTGCGCATATCATAAACAATTCAGCCCTTGACCCCCTTGAATCAAAAGTTGACGCACAATTGACAGGATATTATGGTGATGACCGAATCTTATACGAAGAGTTGAACCCTTATTGGAGGAGTGCTGCGCTTAATGACTTCGATAGTTCACAAATACAAACTATGAGATTGGAAAACACACTTATTTTAGAAGTTCATCGATTGTTCAAGCAAAATAAAATGAAGCAAGGTGTTGAGCAAAAAATTTGCCGCTTAATTGATAACGCATCTAATGAAATGATTGTTGTTATTAATAAAATATCTGCTTTCTATGAAAACTTAGAGCAAGATGCGGCAGATCAAGACTTAAAAAATCTAACTCCTGAGATGAAGACAATATCCACGAATCTAGAAAATCGGGTTGAACGTTTATTTGGTTTTGATTCTAATAATTTATTGCCGAAACACGCCAATAATAAACTTAAGCGATGAGTGTAAGATGATGTATTGGCTGACATTATCAGAAGGCAAACATGTTTCAGAATTTTACATATTTTTGTCCTGCCTTTTTGGAATGCCTCTTCCAGAAGAAATAACACTCCTTTCTTCTGGCATATTTGTTGCTGCACAGAAACTAAAGCTCCACCAAGCGATTATTGCTGGCGTGGCCGGAGTTTTCATAAGCGATATGATTTATTTCATTTTAGGAAAACAATTGGGTGGTTCGATATTTAAATTCAAATTCGTTCGAGAAATTATAACAAAATCGCGTCTTACTAAAGCAGAATCATATATTTCTACAAATGCTGCAATGAGTTGTTTTATTGGTCGTTTTGTTCCCGTATTTCGTGTAGTTATCTTTTCGGTTGCAGGCATGCTTAACGTAAGACCAATAATTTTTTTCATGGTTGATTTGTTGGCCGGCATGATATATGTTTCGTTTTGGGTTATTATTGGTGAACAAATGGGGCTTTATATAGACGCGTTTAAATATTTAGAAAAAATAAAAATAATCATTATGCTCCTTGGTTTATTACTTTTACTGCTTAGCGCAGTTCGACATCATTTGTCGCTGAGACTAAACGGTACACAAAAATAGTTTCTTTTATGTTCATGAGCTTGTTGAATAACACACTACTTTTCTGTCATTTTCCATTAATAGAGGAGGAACAATAAATGAATATAATGGCATTTAACGGAAGTCCCAGAAAGGACTGGAACACTGCTAACCTCTTAAACAAAGCCCTGGAAGGAGCTGCATCAAAGGGAGCCACAACTGAACTTATCCATCTTTATGACTTAAATTACAAAGGATGCATAAGCTGTTTTGCATGTAAGACAAAAAATGGAAAAAGTTACGGCAGGTGTCCGGTCAACGATGACCTTAAAGATGTCTTCAGGAAGGTAGAGGAAGCCGACGCGATCATCCTTGGATCCCCGATATATTTCGGCAGGGTCAGCGGGGAAATGGCCTCTTTCCTTGACCGGCTGCTATTTCAATAACCGGAGTACAGCAATACAGGAAGATCTCTTTCCCCGGGTAAGATACGACCTTTTGGGGTCAGACCTACACATTTGACACTAGGGGCGGATGCAGATCTATCCCTTCTTCTCCTTCGTCATTTCACATTCTCCTGATCCTTCTCTGCTTTCGGGATATCGGGCGGGTATGGGGTGATGCAGTATTCCTGCATGGTCTCGGTCCAGGCTTCGTAGTCGCTCATCCCGGGGACTATCTTCTGCAAATTGATCTTCTCTTTTTTCGTCAATTTTGCCAACAACATTGCGAGTTTCTTTGCTTCCAGATGGCCGGGAGGGTCATCCGGCCCGGCAAGCGATAGGCAAGCGTGGGCAAGCAGTCGGCAAGCAATTGCTAAAGGCTGGCGGAGAGTACGTCCGCGGGGAATTGTCGCTTATGTACGCCGGAGAATTTACGAGAAATGTACTCGTGGAGAATTGGCCAATAAGTCTTAAAAAAAAACTGAATTCACCGACGAGGCCCCAACCGAATTCTCCAGCGACTGCCGTCGCTGCCTCTATCGTTGTAATCGTTGTGCAACGATAGAGAAAAAATAGATTTAAATTGCAACGATAAATGCAACGATAGACTTATCGTTGG
>JAHFZE010000050.1 GCA_020854785.1 Methanomethylovorans sp. | reverse complement strand
TCAAGCCGATCTCCACAGAATCAAAGGCACCACTTATCTTTTTCATTATCGTGCCGAACAGCGAAGGCTCAGGTACGGATCCTTCTATGGATAGGATCTGTATGGGATCATCTTCTGACGTATCTGACAGATCCGCATAGGAATATAATTCTTCGACCGTTCCTATTGGTTCGGAAGGTTCCATGGAAACCCATTCCCCGGTCACGACATCATACTGCTGCTCCACCCGGGCACCTGCTACGAAGAAAGCAGAACGTATCGTCCCCTTATAGCCCTCGATAGCCTTGAAATCACATTGTGCATATGGCAGATCAGGCGCTTCATCAGGCTCGATCTGATAACTAATGTCGAGGGACTCCCCGGGAGACAGGAGCACACCCTCAACGCTAATGTAACGGGACCCGTCATAAGAAGTAGTAACGGTCATGTCCCAATCGCTCAGGGTCATGTTACTATCCGGGAGACTTCTCTCCAGGCTTCCCTCGACATAATTTATCACACGGGGTACACTATCATGGATCCCCACCCGGGCAGCCCTGTCCCCGTTGTTGCTGACTTTCAACAGCACATCATAACCGAGATCATTACGCATAAGTGATTTATCCAAGCTCAAGGCAGCACCGTGTACCTTGATGCTCTTGCTTTCGGATTCCCATGTAAATTCCTTACCGAAGAAATTGACCTTGGCAGCGGTCTTGTTGAGAACGAGATCACCCTGGCGAAGGGGCACAAGCTTTTTTGATATGTAATAAGGCTCTTTCTTAGAGATCACCCGGGGATTCCCACTCTCGAATATATCGTCTACCAGGAACTCATCGGGTATATCAGGAAAAGTGACATCAAGGCCGCTTACGGTATAGAATCCCTGGTTGTACACATCCACCCTGAAAGTGGTGGTCTCCCATGCACCATGTACTTTCATGTCCTTGATATACCACGATGACATGTTGAGTTCTTCTTTGGACACAAACGAAACTACTTTAAGCACAGGGTCCGTGCAAGTAAAGTTCAGCGAGCCATTACCTTCACAAACCCCCTCCTTGATATCATTTCCCGATACCACTGCGCTTATTGTGTAATTGATCGCGTAGGGAGATGTAACACCATCCCACTCCGGGAAAATAACAGTGAAATTGTAACTCTGTGATTCACCCGCGTCCATCCATTCAAGACGTTTTTTAAGTACGTCGTTACGTAACTCGAAACCTTTGTAGGACTGCAGGTCAAGCTTATCCACGTCAATGACCAGGACCAGGTTCTCAGCCCAGGCATCGCCGGTGTTCTTCACATCCACAGTGATCTTTTTTTCCTTTCCGGGCGCATACTGTGTTTCGGAGACAGTAACTACTCCATAGGTCTGAGATCCGGCAGCAAGAGTAACATCCAGTTCAGGCAGACCACGTTCATATACAGTAACACTTGCAGCAGGAGTTTTTGACCCATCCTCGGTCACACCCGTAAGTTCAACCTTGAACTCATAGTCCCAGATAAGGCTACTCTCAGACTCTATATTTGCAAAAAGGAACTCTCTGATGATCTCTCCTTCCTTTTCAATGGAGATACTTGCAGCATTCAGCCTGACATCAAAATCATCAGCTCTTAGGGTATATGTCACACCATTGATATCGACCCTCTGAGCCTTGCCCCATTGCAGTGTCAAACTTTCCTTGCTGACCCACTGGGTATCCGTTTCCAGACTGCTGTTAGGAGATAAATAAGCTGCCATTGCACAAGGCATCATGTATAGCAAAATCACGATCAACAACAGGATAGGAACATATCTGGGACAAAGCCTGGCGTTTTTCATGCTGTAACAGCTCCTGTAATTTCATCTATGTGTATTCACGCTGGTTTTCAATCTTGCTTTCATCCCATCACATCTGTTCTTTCGTTGGCGATCCTCTGAGCTGGCGATACAGCAGGTAAATGAGAAGGATGTATGCAAATATGGCAACGTAGACCAGGGGAATGATGAAATTGAAATACCCGTTAACTGAAAACCAGCAGGTAGAGTAGAACGTGAACAGAGAAAGCACACATGCCAGCAGCAGACTTATCATCTTCTTCATGACTGAACCTTGGTACGCCACCATAAAACCTTTGCACAAATGAAATACATAGATGCCCGGATACTATATAGTCCCGGATAAGAGGCTGGGCAAGCAAAGGACATGAAGGGCTTCAATGTCCCTTCCTGATCACCTCATATGCAAAAAGAGTGATGGTCATTATCACTGAAATTAGCGAAAGTGTCAGTACAGCGTTAGAGTATGCCTCCTTCAGTACATACCAGGAAAGACCACCCATTACGTGAGTGATGCTCATAAGCAGGATAACGGCAACACCAATGGGATAGATATCAGTGTCATGAAGCAGGCTCAGCACCGCATAGGCCGCAAAGTAGTAGAACGAAGCTGTGAGCAACATATAAGGGATCACAACATCATGTTCCACAGCATACACAAGCAGTGGACTGAACTCATAATCCAGTATGTTCTGTGCACTCCCTGCAAAATGGAATGTGAAGGAATAATCGATCAGCAGGGAGACACAAAGAATAAAGGGGACTGCCTTATAATTGTGATAGATCGATTGTATATTCAGTGATCTTCTTTGCATATTCCCTTATCCTTTTGATGCTGTCGATGATGATCCTCATTTCAGGTTCAGAGCTGTCCCGCAGCTCAAGAAGGTCTTCTGAACTGGACATTATATTATCCAGCACATCGTGGGCTTGTTCTTTCTCCAGATGCCTGAAGATATCCATAATATCCATGAAATATTTCTGTGAGTCCCTGACAAGCTGCGACATCAGAGAGCTCTGATCTTCGGTCAGGGACAGCTCCTTACATATAGCTGCTACCTTTGTCACGTGATCTGCGATCCTTTCCACATCCTCAGCTGCCAGTCGATAGTAGAAGGATTCGATGAGACCCAGTTTGTCATTCTTTGAAGGCTGGTGCAAGTGCAGCCTGCTTATGAACTGCTTGGATATCAGGAGATACATTCTGTCCACTTCATCATCCCTGGCAACCACTTCGGCGAATAACTCATTGTTCTGTTCCTGCATGGCTATCGCCAGTTCATCCATCATGAGGTACACTATAGAGGACATGCGCTTAAGGGTGCGGGCTATGGTCAGTTCGTCCTTGTCAAGGAAATCATTGATAACCACCCTGTCACCGACATTCTCTACGACTTCAAATCCTATCAGGCCTCTACACAGCTGCTTGATTTCCTTTTTCATCTCTTTGTCGAGATTTTTCCCTGCGACCTCTATGGAAGTGTATTCATCAAGAATGTAAATGCCAACTATCTCGCGCTTCAACCCCTTGATGTTCCCATTGAAACTGATCTTAAGGTTACGTTCGGCATGCTTCCAGCCAGGAGGAGCGATCACCAGAGACCCATCTTCAAGATATGACATTGATACCGTTTCCCCGCCGTCAAGCTTTGATTTCTTTGCCCATTTCTTTGGCAGGGTGACTATATAGGTCGATTTACCCGTAACCTGAACTTTTCTGGTTTCCATAGGATTCCTCCGCTAATGACCATATGCTGAATGACGGGAAGAATATCTCATGTAGCGTATATGTCTTCTCACAATATTTCCATGTGGCACATATACGTCACATACTTCTATATATTTCGCAGCATATTATTTTTTAATATCTGGCACCGTAGCAATCCTCATATCTCAACTATGGGCAGATGCAACCACAGAGTACACATCGTTCTCAGAGACGTATAACTATTCTCGTTCTCTGTATTCCCTGTGAACTCGGTGGTTCAAACATAATGGACATGTTTTCTACAGAGTCCAATTTCTGATAATAACTGATGATTTGTATGATATAGTTTCATTATACTATGAGAGTTCGATATTACAAGTTCGGAAGTTCCATTTTAAACACGATTTTGTATATAGGTAGTCTTTAAATAGTAGTTTTGCAGGTAAAACTATGGAGAAATTAAATGAGTCCATACTTATATCAAAATATATATCTATGTACACTTATAACAATATTTGTAGTGCTGCTTTCTGGTTGTATAGAAGATAGAGCAAACGATGTTCCCGCCACCTACAACAATTCCATAGGTATGGAATTCGTACTTATTCCCGCAGGTGAGTTCAATATGGGTTCAAATTCAACACCTCTGGTAGGTTTTGATGACCCGCTGCATAAAGTGACAATATCGGAACCGTTCTATATGGCAAGATATGAAGTCACCCAGCAGGAATGGGCTACGGTGATGGGGACAGATCCCTCCTACTTTAAAGGAGATAAGTTGCCGGTAGAACAGATCACATGGAAAGATGCACAGGCTTTCATATTGGAGCTCAATAAAAAGGAGAAAGTGAGCAAATACAGGCTGCCCACGGAAGCAGAATGGGAATATGCGTGCAGGGCAGGAACAAAGACCAAGTTTTCTTTTAGTGATGATAACACAGCCCTTGACAGATATGGCTGGTCGGATGAATACGGCTGGTGTGCCATTAATTCCAATGAGACCACTCATCCGGTTGGACAAAAGAGATCTAACGCATGGGGACTATATGATATGCATGGGAATGTCTGGGAATGGACCCAGGATACCTGGCATAGCAACTACGAAGGTGCACCTCAGGACGGGAGTGCCTGGGAAGACGGGAACACAACCCTGCGGGTAGGAAGAGGAGGCAGCTGGATGGATGGCCCTAATATCTGTCAGAGTTCGTTCCGCGGAGAACTTGATGCAAATACCGGGGTCAGCGTACTAGGTTTTCGGGTAGTGATGGATTTATAGCCATCACATTTTCTCCTCAACCGGAACATAGAAATGAAAATAAGCAAATTTTGGCTCTGTGAACTCTTATGTTTCAAATCAGATACATGTCTTTTAAAACCCACAATTGAAAACTTTTTATGTGCGTCAGACATTGATCTTACACCGGAGGTGGGAAGATAACGGATATGAAACAACTTATACATTATGCAACAATGGCTCCTTCGGGACATAACACACAGCCTTGGAAGTTCAGAATACAGCAGCAAATGATCTGTATCTGTCCAGACCTCTCAAGAAGACTTCCGGTGGT
>JAHFZE010000073.1 GCA_020854785.1 Methanomethylovorans sp. | reverse complement strand
GCTGTATCAGAGTTCTTTGTCCACACTTCTTTCGATCAAAGGGTATGTCCCAGAGGTTGGCTTCGTTGGCGGTGTCTATTTGTTTTTAATATCCGTTTTTTCTGTCCCGGAGCAATCACAGATCCCTCCACTGGTCTGTAACGCCCATGTTGTAGAAGTGATAGATGATATATGAAGTTTTCATATTGAATGTATATACTTAAAAAATACTATATAGTTCATGGAGCTGATACAGATATCTATTTATCAGCGTGCTGAAAGCATTATCTAACATCGGTCCGGGACATATACCCCATGGGATAGATCAAGGATCAGTTAAGCAATGGCTGCAAAGCAGGCACTTCCTTTTCATGAGCTCTGCCGTAGCTTTTAAGGGTAACATGGAATGTGCTCCCTTGACCTGGCTCGGATTCCAGCCATATATTTCCTCCATGGCCCAGCACGATGTCCCTTGCAATAGAAAGCCCAAGCCCGGTGCCACCATATTTCCGGGTGGAACTGCTATCGACCTGATAGAATTTTTCGAATATGCGCCCCATATACTTTTTATCGATACCTATACCGGTATCGCGGATGTATACTTCTATAAGGTCTCCATACGAATGAGTGCCGACTTCGATGGTCCCGTTCTTAATGTTGAACTTAATAGCATTATCCAGGATCTTCATCAGTGCATATTTCAGTTTTTCCGCATCAGCCTGCACCATATGGTCATGGTCTATGTTCCTGATCACCGTAATGCCTGCAAATGCGATCTTAGACCTCAGGGCGTCCAGAGCAGCACAGAGTACATTATTGATGCTCTCCTTGGTAAAGATGATCTTATCGTGACCGTTCAAAGTGGAAGCAACTTCCAGCAGGTCCTGTATCATCCAGTTCTGCCTGTCTGCGGCTTCAATGGACCTTGCAAGAAAGGCATTCCTTTTTTCTTTTCCATCCTCCGTTATTGCAACTTCCATAAATCCCCTCATGATATTGAGAGGCGTTCTCAGTTCATGGGAGATGTTCGAGATGATATTGTTCTTCAGGGATTCGAACTCTTTCTGTTCGCTGATGTCCCTGGCGATCACTACATATTTTAGCTCACCCTGATGATCTATACTCTGGATGCTCAGAAAAAGAGGGGTGACAGAACCATCTTTGAGAATAATGTTCGCTTCAGCGAACAGATTAGCTTTTTGTGCACTGGGCGCGGCATTGAGATGCTTTTGGAAGGCAGGTATGTAATTCAGTATACTGTCCCCTATTACTTCATATTTCTCAAAACCCGAGATAACACAGAATGCCTCATTACAGAATTCGATAGCTGCCCTTGGATCCAGCACAAGGATCCCGTCCCGGCTTCCGGAGATGATCGTATCCAAATAGTTCCTTGTTTCCAGTATTTCACGCAGGTACTGCTCTTTGTCCGCTATCAGCGATCTGATGTGACCTGCCATTTCATTGAAAGAGCGGGCAAGATCACCGATCTCATCCTCTGAGGTGATGACCACCTTCTGTTCCAGATTCCCTTTTCCGAACTCCACCACGCCCATATTTAAGGCAGCAATAGGGGAAAAGATCTTCCCAGCTGAGAAATATGATCCCGATATGCCAATAGCCATCAGCAGCAACATAAAAAGTATAAGGAGAACATTCGACTGAAGAACAGCTGCATTCACTCGTGTATGGGACATGCCCACATGAACTTCCCCGTTACGTCCTCCCAGGATATGTGCTGATGCATCGGTCACAAGGCCATGTTCTGTATCAAGAAGTAGTGTTCCGGCCTCAGAGGATGGAATGTTCATGTACTGAAGCTGATCAGGGAAGCCATTCTGGAAAGTATGTGCCACCACGTTTCTATTTTCATCCAAAATGAACACATAGAGTACGTCCTTTTCTGTGGCGACAACATTTTCCACCAGCCATTGAAGATTCACATAGTTGTCAGTGAGCATAGGATTTATGCTGCTTTCAGAAAGCTGCATAGCAAGATTGACCCCGCTTCTTTCAAGTTCATCATGAAGTGTTTTGCTCTGTACAACATTGAGATATATCCCCATAAATATGCCCAGCACAAGAGTAATGATCACAAAATGCAATATAATCCTGGTGCGAATGCTCTTGTTCTTTGCTACTTTAGATATTGGGGTCAACATATTTCCAACCGGCATGGTATGATCGTTCATATTAAAGTGTTTCATATGTGCGATTGTCCATTGAGATGAACATGTCGATCCCCATATTTCTGAGGGTCTTTTCTCCTTCTTTATTCCGGTGCATTGAAAGGATATTGTTTTTTATCATCTGCATCTCACCTGGGTCCATCTGGGAATTGTACGCCAGCACAGGAACTTTCTGCGGGGGCGAAATATCAATAATGATCAGATCGAATATTTTCTCTGGTTCCTTTTGTTTCATGTAGGTCCAGAAGAAACTGTCAACCTCCGCACCATCTACCGTCCTCTTCGATACCATCTCTATAAGCCGGTCCTGGCTTTCACTGTAGGAATAACTTGAAAAAAAACCAGATGGCGTTTCGTTCATTTCAGCAAGGAGCTTTTCCACATAATCAGGTTCCACTTTCTCTTTGGTGAACCTGAAATCGTTGAATATGAACTTCTTACCCTGGAGGTCATCGATCGAATCAATGCCATTGCCGGAATGAGCTATCACATACGATCGGTAGTAGGTGCTTCCCTGCATGATAGGGATCGCCATTACTTCGAGAGCAAACTTTTGTGCACCATCGTAATATGCCTCTTCCCGGATAAACGCTATATCAATATAACCACTCTCCAGTAGATAGTTGATCTCACGAGGGTTATCCCGCTGCACAAGTTCAACCTCCCTGCCTGTGGCTTCTGAGAGATAGCTCCTGAGCCCTTCATAGTATTCCATTGTTGCCCTAGGTGAAGCTACCATAAAAACTCCCATACGTAAAGCCTCTGTTGTTTCGTTGGCTGACAATACACTACCTGTGGATCCAAGTGAGACCTTAACCGCTTTTTCTTTCTCCAGGAATACGCAGCCGCATGAATAAATAGACACATTTGCAATTATGAGAATGAAAAAGATCAGCAAAACTTTTCTACGTATACAATTCATCGATCATTCACCTATACACAAATAGATGCCTTTAGAAATATTATACTGGAGGGTGTCGGTCTATACAAGTGATCAAGGATATTAATATATGAACATAGATATATATTTTGCTGTTGAACTAGTTAAATGTTACATATTTCTATATACCTCGTTTAAAATTAAAAAAGAGCGGCTATGTAAAACCTGTATCTTAATTGGACCACATGAGCTCACAGAGTAACAAGAGAAGATTTCTATCAACCTCTTTTTTGATAGATCTACACAATTTTTATCAACGCAAGGACGCTAAGGCGCAAAGAAACAAATAACAGGCTTTGCGTTCTCACGACCTTGTGTATTTGCGTTTCAAATGATCTTCAGTAAAAAATGAAAAGGATCTTAGATCAAAACAATAACAGAGGGAATTCTAATAGATCAAAGAAGATCTCAATACTCCTCTTTTTTTCATCGGTTAGTTATATACTCCATATCAGACAATTTTCAAATAAAGGAGTTTTTCAAAATACTCAGAGAATGAAAAGTGATGTTAAGTAACTAGTTGTGAATTGAGTGTTGTCCATGGGCATTGGTGATGCTGGAGCATTCTCGCAGAAACAAAAGAGCATCAATTGGGATCGTTGAGAGTTCACAGAAAAAGGATCTGTAAAATGCTGATAAAGGCCCATTTGGATCAACAAGGCCAGGGGGACCTGTAAGAATAGATGCGTTCAAAATGGGGGTTCCAATGAACCACATCCTTTACTGTAAGATCGATGTTAACCCCCTGTTTTACCCGATGGTCCTGCATTGAGATAAAACCTAATGCAGAGCATACTCATTTTACTTGCCCATGATCCCGCCCATCATGAAGCAATAGATCTCCCTCTCTTCCGGAGTGAAGGATCTGTCAGCGCGACCTCTTTTTATGTCATGGAAGCCGCATGCTGCTTCATTTTTATTTT
>JAHFZE010000042.1 GCA_020854785.1 Methanomethylovorans sp. | reverse complement strand
TGCCGGATCGAATAAAGCCACTTCTGCAAGACTGCCATAAAAACGGGAATCCTGCTCGTTCTGGGAGGCTCTAGCCCCGGCATCGTCCCCGGCAATTATCACAACACCTGCTCCTATGGTGTGATACACTGAGGTCATTAGCGGATCACTGAGCACGTTCATGCCTACATGCTTTACGACCACCATGGTACGCTGTCCTGTAACCGATGCTCCCAGAGCTTTTTCGAGGGCCGCCTTTTCATTGGTCATCCAACAGGCAACGTATCCTTCACTTGAGTGCTCGACCAGCAATTCCATGACAGCGGTTGCAGGATAACCGGCAACACCTGTCACAAATAGTACATTGCTGTCAAAGGAAGCAAACAAAAGAGCTTCAAGACCAGTTATTTCTTTCATACTGAGGGTTTTATCATCAGGGGTCATGTATCTCAGCGTCCATCCTGATAGATTCATCCGGCCTGGAGAACCATGCAAGAGAGGCCAGCGCACCTATGACCCCATTACCGTTCATCCATATCTGCACTCCATTGTCCTTAGCGTACTGCAGGGCATATTCCCTGCTAAGCTCACCACTGCGACACTTTCTACTATATGGATAGATCCCATACGCACTGAAGTTCTGGAGCACCACCATGCCGGTCTCGCCTGAAACACTATACTTAAGAAGTGCTGACTTTATCCTTTCAAGCAGCTCTTTGGTCGATCTAGCGTCCACACACCCGAACTCCAGTACAGTGGATACACAGTTCTGTGTCCTTGCAGATACGGGAAAGAGCTGAACAAGGGAATGTGAAAGATAGACTGCCTCGGGACAATCCAGCTCTTTTGCGATATTATGAGTAAGGGTCCATGTGGCACCCTTTTCCTTCGAGTCCGTATCATCGATCCCTATGAGCACCCGCTCCCTTCTGGGAACAATGACCGTACCCCTTGCTGCACGCCCTCCCCCGGATTCACTATAGTCGCAGCGCAGAACACCCTGTGCAAAGGCCCGGCACTTAGTGGCGCCCACACCCCCGCCTCCCAGACCTGCATATGTGATATGGACCTCATCTTTATCCACAATAATGGATTCTATGCCAGCAGCTGCAACTGAAGGTTTTAGTTCGAGTTTGCATGTGCCTGTTTTTGCAAGGTACCTGATCATGTTCCCTATGGACCTTGTCTTTAAAATGAGAGGAGAATGCGAATAATGAAATTTTGACCATGCAGCACCGCCATAGCAGTTTGAATGTTCAACGATCTCAACGTATTCATTGTTTTTATCGCATATTGCATATATACCCCTATATGGAGTTGTATAAGGGTCATTGAGTTCTATATCTTTCATCTGAGTCCCTAATTGATAGTAGATACCTTAAAGGTTTTGTTTTCCTTTAACCGACAAGACCTTCGTCCTTGAGGCTGACATACCTGCCATCCCCTATGATAACATGGTCCAGCACATCGATACCCAGTATTTTGCCACCCTCGATGAGCTTTTCTGTAATCGCTATATCCTCCTTGCTGGGTGTCGGATCACCGGATGGATGGTTATGAGAGATAATAACTGATGCAGATGACTCCATGAGCGCGGATTTAAAGACCTCCCTCGGATGCACGATGCTGGAATTCAGGCTGCCGATGGAAACAACTTCCTCCTTGAGCACCTGGTTCTTTGTGTCCAGGTAAAGCACCACAAGCTTCTCACGCTTCTGCTCCCTCATTCCCGGATACAGCATTGAATATACATCCGCAGGTGAGCGGATCTTACGCTTGGGTTCATCCACATGCCTCTCCAGCTTGCGTGCAAGTTCGAACACCGCAGCGATCTGGGCAGCTTTAGTGGGACCTATGCCATGGATCTGTATCAATTTAGATATCTGTGCCTGGCTCAACTGCTTTACGTTGTACTCGGAAAAGATCCTCTGGCACATATTTACCACATTTTCCTTCTGCGTTCCTGTCCTGAGGACCACAGCCAGAAGCTCGGCAGTGGACAAAGACTCAGGGCCATATTTCAACAGGCGCTCAGTGGGCCTGTCGTCAACAGGAATGTCATGCATCCTCAGCCTGTAATCGCTCATGACCTCCAAAATTACTTGATACAATATAAAGTATTCTATATTTATTTAATTTAAAATAAAAACAATATAATTACAAGTGGTCATAGACCATTATCTGTAAAACCTTCCAAACCTTACGTTCTATTTATATCATTGATTTGCATAGGACTGTACATGAAAGTCATCAGCGTGGTCGGTTATAAGAAAACAGGTAAAACGACACTGGTCACACGACTTGTGGAATACCTTTCCAGAAAAGGCAAGGTCGGTACTGTAAAGCAGATGTGCCATCATCGGTTCAATCCTGAGAACACTGACACAGGCAAACACTTCGATGCAGGAGCCGAGGCTGTGGCAGCAATAACAGATAGCGAACTTGTGCTTGTGAGACGCAACCCTTCTGTCAGCAAGGCCCTTGATGCCCTGGCAGACAACGGCATGGATTTCGCTATAGTTGAAGGCGCTAAGAAAAGCAACCTTCCGAAGATCGTTCTCGGAGAGCTTGACAATATCGACGAGGTACAAAATGTTGTTGCAAGACTGCCAGCAAGAGGAGACTGGGATATTGATACCCTTGCTGAGCTCGTGATGCAGCAGGATGACTGGATCACCCTCGGCCTGCTCATCGAACAGGTAAAGCAGGACCCACGAATAAAAAAGGCAGGGGGCATTGGCACATTTACCGGCATCGTCAGACAATTTTCCGAAGGTGTGGAAACAAAGGCATTGCATTTTGAGAAATACGAGAAGATTGCTGAAGAGGCAATGCAAAAGGTCTGTCACGACCTGATGCAAAGAAAAGGAGTGCTGGACGTAAGAATGCACCACCGTACAGGCACTATCAGGCCGGGAGAGGATATTGTATATATAGTTGTTGCCGCTGCCCACAGGCAGGAACTGTTCATAGCCCTTACTGATGCCCTAGAACTGTTAAAATCAGAAGTGCCCGTATGGAAGAAAGAACTTACAATTGAAGGCGACTTCTGGGTGCATGATGTGGAGAAATGACACAATATGAACACACTGCTCTGTTACCTGTTCTTCAGGCCCATTTTCCAGTCGATCTCTTCGGCCATGACTTCCAGTTCATCGAAAATGCGCTCTGAATCCTTCCTCATTTCCTGAACTGCGGCTTTGAGGCTTCCGCCACGCAGGTAGAGCAACCTTTTTCTTCTGTAGATCATTCCTGAATCTATGAGATTGCGCAGATGGTGGTTGACACGCGCCAGCCGTACATCAAGGTTATCAGCTATCGACTCTGAGGTTACCCTGTCTTCCTCAGCCAGCATCCGTAGCATATCCATTATTATCCTGGTGGCCATGTTCTCAGTATCCCGGCCGGATGAAAGCCCGAAGCTGTCACACAGCCATCTGATATCACCCTCAAGGTTCTTGTCCCTGGGTTTTTCAAGGCTAATCAGAACAATCTGCTGGTTCTGCTGTGTCATGGTTATTGTGTATCTTACATAACTTATATAAAGGTTGCTCTTTTTTATCGAAATCATCTCAATATTATGTAAAATATTAAGTTAAAACACACAATGTTTATATATAAGATTGGCAATATAGATGCATGTAAGCTGGCAAGAACACCAGCATCGTTTCATTTGGAGGATATCAGCAATGATCATCAAACCGATTGGAGAGAGAGTTTTAATAAAAGTGGTCAAACAGGCCGAGAAGACAGATAGCGGCATATACCTGCCGGATTCAGCCAAAGAAGAAAAGAAAGAGGGGGTTGTTGTCGCTGTAGGTACGTTCGAGGATGGACGAGAACTGCCTGTGAAAAAAGGGGACTGCGTGATATATGGTGGTTACAAGAGCGATGAAATAGATATAGACAACGAGTTGCACGTATTCGTCGACTTAAAGGATCTGCTCGCAGTAATCGAGAAGTAAGGAAATTAAGCATTGTTAAGTAAGAAAGGCCATAAAAGAAATATGGGAAATGAGGTGTACAAATGACTTCCAAACAGATCACATTCCATGAGAACGCACGCAGATCACTATTGAATGGTGTGGACAAGGTAGCAAATACCGTGAAGATCACATTAGGCCCAAAAGGGCGAAATGTCGTACTGGACAAAGCAACCAGCCCTGTAGTAACAAACGATGGTGTTACAATTGCAAAAGAGATCGAACTCAAAGACAAGTTCGAGAACATTGGCGCAAAGCTTGTGAAAGAAGTGGCATCCAGGACGCAGGATACCACAGGTGATGGTACCACCACTGCAACCCTGTTAGCCCAGTCACTTATAACTGAAGGTATAAGGAACATCACGGCAGGAGCAAATCCCATCGAGGTCAAGAAAGGCATCGAAAGGGCCACAGAAGCGGTTGTAAAGCATATAAAAGAACAGAGCCAGGATGTAAAGGACAAAGCCAAGATCATCCAGGTTGCCACGATATCAGCGAACAACGACGAAGAGATAGGTGGCTTGATAGCAGGTGCCATGGAGAAAGTAGGATACAACGGTGTAATCACTGTGGAGGATTCCAAGACCATGGAAACAAGTCTTGAAGTGGTGGAAGGTATGCAGTTCGAACGGGGCTTTGTGTCCCCTTACATGGCCACCGACCATGAGAAACTGACGTGTGAGTTCGATGAACCATACATCCTCATCACTGACAGGACCATAAGCACAATGAATCAGGTCATACCTGTGCTGGAGAAGGTTGCAAAGGAAGGCAGATCATTGCTGATAGTGGCGAAGGATGTAGAAGGTGATGCACAGGCGGGCATCATATTGAACATCATCCGCGGTGCTTTGAAGGTATGTGCTGTCAAGGCACCAGGCTTTGGTGATGACCAGAAGGACATGCTCGAGGACATAGCTGTACTCACTGGCGGTACTGTCATTAGTGAAGACAAAGGCATGAAGCTTGAGGACTTCACCGATGTGATGCTGGGCAATGCAAGAAAAGTAACAGTGGACAAGAACAAGACCACCATAGTGGAAGGCAAGGGTAACAAAGCCGCGATCGAGCAACGGATGAGGCTCATAGAGTCACAGGTCAATGTCACTGAGTCTGATTACAGGAAGAAGGAACTCAAAAAGCGTCTGGCAAAGCTCGGTGGCGGGGTGGCGGTGATAAAGGTAGGTGCAGCTACTGAGACCGAGCTCAAGGAAAAGAAGATGAGGATCGATGATGCCCTGAACGCCACCAAAGCAGCAGTAGAGGAAGGTGTGGTCGCAGGTGGTGGCGTAACACTGTTCCATGCAACATCCATCGTAGATGACCTGAAACTCGATGGGGATCAGCAGATAGGTGTCATGATAGTGAAAAGATCACTTGAGGAACCAATGCGCCAGATAGCTATCAACGCCGGCAGAGAGGGAGCTGAGATCGTGGCACGTGTACGCACAGAAGCAAATCCGAACTTTGGATACAATGCCAAGACCGACGTGTTCGAGGATCTCTTTGAAGCTGGTGTGATAGACCCCACAAAGGTCGTGCGCAGTGGACTGCAGAACGCTGCCTCGATCGCGGGCATGGTACTGACCACTGAGGTACTGGTTGCGGATTTCGACGACGAGAAAGATGAAAGGACAGCTGCGATCATAATCTGATCGCCTTCCTTTATTAAAAATATAGATCAACTGTACTATATCTGAAATTCAGAGGTGAAAGACAATGAAGTTTGGACTGACAAGATGGACTCCAGCGAGAACAGCTAGATGGGACCCCTTTGACGAGATGAGACAGATGCAGCAGCAGTTGAACAGTATGTTCAAGGACATGACACTGGGAGACCGCTGGACTGAAGTTGATACCCTGGCTCCCTTGGTAGATGTTCAGGATCAGGGAGATAAGCTCGTAGTAACGGCCGACCTTCCAGGTGTTGACAAGAAGAATGTCAACATCGATATCCAGGACAACATCATTAGTATCTCGGCTAGATCTGGTACTGAGACCGAGAGCGAGGAAGAGGGATACATGCGCAGGGAGCGTACATACAAAATGTTCTCAAGGACACTCACCCTGCCTGAAGCGGTTACATCAGAGGGTGCTAAGGCAAAACTGGAGAACGGCGTGCTCACTGTGGAACTTCCAAAGCTGCAGATCGAAGAGAAGCAGAGGATCCTCATCGAGTAAGCATAAAGGACTATATTTTTTACCGCACCTGTATCTGGGTGCGCGGACATGACCTTCGGGCCATGTCCTGACCATCCTTTTTATATGCTGGTTCATGGCAGTAGCACAGCCAGTTTTCCACAGATGGTTATATGCGTGGAAAACTAATATCAGTTTTTAGTACAGCTGGTAGAACAGCGCTTATAAGGCATATCATGATAATTGATGATTTGATATAGAAACATTAAGGGGGAAAAGTATGGACCTAAATCGTTTCACTCAGAAAGCCCAGGAAGCTATCCAGGGCTCAACCACAATAGCTGCCAGATACCACAACCAGCAGATAGATTGTGAACACCTGCTCCTGGCAATGCTGGAACAAACCGGGGGTTTAGTGCCCACATTATTGCAGAAGCTCGATGTGGAACCGGACAGGATCATAGAGAAGGTCGAAGACAAATTGGCAAGCCTGCCACAAGTATCCGGTCCCGGAGGCGAGCAGGTGTATATGACCCAGACACTAAGAAGAGTGCTGGACTCTGCCAGCAAGACAGCTGGAAAGATGCAGGATGAGTTCGTCAGTGTGGAACATCTGCTTATAGGGATCGCAGAGGAAAAAGATTCCATTGCAGGTAAAATACTTGCAGGTGAAGGTATCACAAAGGACCGCCTGGTTGCTGCTATTAAGGAGATAAGAGGTGGCAGACGTATCACTTCAGAGAATCCGGAAGATACAATGGAACCGCTTAAAAAGTATGGCATAGACTTCACGGAACTGGCTTCACAGGGAAAGCTTGATCCTGTGATCGGCAGGGAACAAGAGATCAGGCGTACCATAGAGATCTTGTCGCGACGCAGGAAGAACAATCCTGTACTCATCGGTGAGGCGGGCGTGGGTAAGACAGCCATAGTCGAAGCCCTTGCACAACGCATTGCAAAGAGAGATGTACCTGATGCCATGAAGGATAAACGTATCGTTGCCCTTGACATGGGAGCCCTTATCGCAGGTGCCAAGTTCAGGGGTGAGTTCGAGGAGCGGCTTAAGGCTGTCCTTAAAGAGGTTGCTGAATCCGAAGGCCAGATAATCCTGTTCATAGACGAACTCCACACCATAGTAGGTGCCGGAGCCACAGAAGGAGCCATGGATGCCGGAAATCTGCTCAAACCCATGCTGGCACGTGGGGAGCTGCATTGTATAGGTGCTACCACACTGAACGAATACCGCAAATACATCGAGAAAGATGCGGCCCTGGAAAGACGTTTCCTGCCAGTGATGGTAGAGCAGCCTACTGTGGAGGACACAATATCCATCCTGCGTGGACTTAAGGAAAAATACGAAGTTCATCACGGTGTGCGTCTGAAGGACTCAGCTCTGGTAGCAGCAGCCGTCATGAGCCACAGGTACATAGCGGACAGGTTCCTGCCTGACAAAGCCATAGACCTGGTAGATGAAGCTGCAGCAAAGAAGAGAACGGCTATTGATAGCAAGCCTGCAGAACTTGATGAGGCAGACCGTAAAATAATGCAGCTGGAGATCGAAAAGGAGGCACTGAAGAAAGAGAAGGATGAGGCATCCAAGGATCGCCTTGAAGTTTTGGAAAAGGAACTTGCCGACATCCGTGCAGAGTCCGATGCCATGCGCGCAAGGTGGAGCCAGGAAAAGGAAACAATAGCCAAGCTCAACTCCATCAAGCAGCAGATAGAAGATGCCAAGGTGCAGCTTGAACTTGCAGAGAACGATAACAACCTGGAGCTGGCTTCAAAGCTGAAATATGGAACCCTTATCCCCCTGCAGCACCAGTATGCTCAGGAAGAGGAAGCGCTCAAGAGAACGCAGGATGAGATGCTGTTGAGCGAGGAAGTGGGTGAAGAGGATATTGCAGATGTCGTTTCGGTCTGGACGAAGATCCCTGTAACCAAGCTTCTGGAAGGACAGCGGGAGAAACTTGTGCATATCGAAGAGAACCTGCACAAACGTATCATAGGCCAAAAAGAAGCTGTAAAGGCAGTAGCTGATTCAGTGATACGTGCCTATGCAGGCATCAAAGACCCAAAGAGACCCATCGGAAGCTTCATATTCCTGGGACCTACGGGTGTAGGAAAAACAGAGCTTGCCAAAGCCCTTGCAGCTGAGCTGTTCGATGACGAGAACAACATAATACGCATCGACATGTCCGAGTATATGGAGAAGCACACAGTTGCCCGTATGATCGGTGCGCCTCCGGGTTACATCGGCCATGACGAGGGTGGACAGCTCACCGAAGCCGTGAGGAGGAGGCCGTATGCAGTGGTGCTCTTTGATGAAATAGAGAAGGCACATCCTGATGTGTTCAACGTCATGTTGCAGATACTGGATGACGGAAGGCTGACGGATTCCAAGGGCAGGACAGTGGACTTCAAGAACACACTCCTCATCATGACCTCGAACATCTTCGCAGGTGATCTGACCAAACTCCTGGACGTTCCTGACGGTACATACAGGCCCGAACAGGGTATGCCGGAAGTAACTCATAAGGAAGGCCATGGATATGAGCAGTTGCAGGCAAAGGCACTCAGTGAACTTGGAAAGTACTTCAGGCCTGAGTTCCTCAACCGTATAGACGAAATCGCCATATTCCATGCGCTTAGGCCCGATGAACTGGTCCACATAGTAGACCTCAAGGTGGCGGACCTTGTGGCAAGGCTCAGGGACAAAAGGATA